>CAMWNY010000084.1 GCA_947175775.1 uncultured Lachnospiraceae bacterium
GCGCCGCACGCAGCATTTTTTTCAGGTCTACGCCCTTGCATGCCGCCACGAACGCCACAATCCGGACGGTTTCGTCACGCTCATTGACAAGGTATGAGAGAAACGCTGCCGCGCCAAAAAGGAAAATGCAAAGCCACTCGCCGCGCGAATATTTCGTCGCTGCAATTTTGATGCAGCAAAGAAGAAACGTAACCCGGAACAGCTGTCCTTCCATCGGATTGATATATGCACTTTTGTCAATCATGACGATGACAAGCTCTGTTATCAAAGCAAGCCAAAAACAAATCATGCCTGTTTGTTCTATTTTGTTCCTTTTGTCCGTATTCATTGTATCAGCCCTAACGCTTTTCTAAGCTTCTTGAATTTTCTTGGTCTGTTTTCGTACTTATACTGTATATACGCGCTGCATTCCGGTAATTTTGCCTCAAACGCCGCCTCGTCATTCATATAATCCTGCACTTCCAATAAAGACTGAAAGATAATCGGCAAAATCCGCTCTACCTGATGCGCCTCCGAAGGAAAACCTGGCGCCATCCCATAGTTCATTAACTTGTTCAGATTCCGGTAAAATTCCCTGCTGTGCCGCAAAACCTGCTCCCGGCGGACAATATAGCACGCACCCGACGCAAACATGAAATACTGCGGTATCATTGGCTTTTTGTAGATAAAACGCAGTAAATCGTCCGCATCGTTAAAATACTTCTTGGGATGATTTTCCGATGCCGCATACCATGAATCGTTTTTCTCCACATAGACGTTTTCCATCGCAAGAAACGTATTTCCCACATCGTTTTTTTCATTGTTTTCATTATACTTTGAAAACCTGTCCCAATACTGCTTTTCATCGTACAAAAAAGTAAAGCCTTTGTTATCGTACATACATTCGAAAAATTCTTTAGAACAGTGCCGTCCTATCATATTTCCCTTTAACAGGCACATCACCTCAGGAAGCGCATCATAATGCTCGTCAAAATAAGAAAAATAACTCGTGATATTGTGCCCTGTATTTTCCACTTCTTTTACATTCAGTCCCATATCCTTTAACTGCTTTTTCACCACACTGTCCGTGGAACAGTCATAAATCACATACTCTTTACAGTACGCCAGCAGGTCGGTCGGAACCGTATTGAAATTGTGTATAACGAAAAAGTTATCTGTTTTTTCCATTGCATTTTCAACCTTTCTCTTTGCCTGCGCCAAAACGGGCACGGACAAAGCACCGTACGCTGTCACAAAACTCACAGGCACACGCCTTGATATACAAGGACGGCTCTATCCCAAGCGACTTCGCCTCTCTCAAACCCTTACCGTATTTCACAATAAACTTCTCCAAAAAATATACACGGCACTCCTTACTCTCCCGCAGACGGTATTTCTCGTACATATAACGGTAATCGTCGTAAATGCGCAAATCCTTCTCCGAAAAGCTCTCCGTATACTGGTGCTCGTGCACTCCTATCGAAATCAGCGGTTTTGTTGTGAAAACAAATTTAGGACTTTTTTTCAGCAAATCAAAATACAAGTACATATCCGACGCCCAGTTGCTCTTCTCATCAAAAAGCGTGAGCGATGTCCCGCGCCGATACATCACTGCGCTTGGCGCGCCGATTTCATTTCCCAAAAACAAATGTCTGTAGTCTTTTCGCAGCCTGCCGATAAACTGCGGCGTGGCGTGCCTGTCGTAATACTTCATCAAATCTCTCGTACAGCTGTCAAATTCCTGCGAATTTGTGCCACTGCACAAATTTGCCGTGTGAAAATTTATTTTCACACTGTTGTCCAGCGAAACCTGCCTGCTGCCTGCAAACGCAAGATACGCGTCAGGCGACTTGTCCAAAAGCGCCGCATATGCGCCAAGACTTTCCGCATCCGTAAACCAGTCGTCGCTGAACATAATCTTGATATATTCACCGCGTGCCATTTTTATCGCCGCATTCCAGTTGAAAATATGTCCGTATGGCTTTTTGTTGTGGATATAATGAATATTTTTATAGCGTTTCTGATATTGTGCGACAATCTGCTCTACCTCATCATCTGTAGAATCGTCCGAGATATTGACCTCGAAGTCCGTATACGTCTGCACATATACAGACTGAAGCAGCCGCTCCACCTCTGGCGCATTGTTATAAGCAGGCGCGCAAATCGAAACCTTCGGTATATTTTCTGTCATTTGCCCAACACTCTCTTTCCTGCTCTTTTTATGGTTACCAAAATATTATAACACATGTTTTTTATTGTCACTTTCATGCGGCGCAATACTCTTTTGACTGTCTTTTCCTCATGCATAATCAGAAAATCAAGCTCTTTTTGGTGCTCCCTGATATACTTTGGAAAGCTCTTGTCAATCTCGCACCGCACAAACTGTGCATTTCTGCCAAATATATCCTTGCCGTCCTTAATTTGGTCCGTCACATTTGATAACACATGTTTCGAATTATATTCCTGATGTGCCGCCGATACAACCTTCTGCTGCACGCGCTTTCGAATATCCTTCTCCCCATGACCGCCCATGTAGCCAAAATGCCAGCCGCCGTCATCCACGCGGATACCGATTTCTTTGCGCTCGGGAAACCGCAGTTCGCCAAGCTTTAAGTTCTGCTCCCGCAAAAGCTGATAGCTGCACATCTTCGTGCCAATCCACTTTTTGCGCTCCACGCCTTCAAACTCTCCTGCATAGGAGAGCAGGCTGCCCGATACCTCCTCCATGTTAAGATAACAGTAAAAAAGACGCTGTGCAAAGTGATATATTTTGTCCTTCTGAAAATCCTGCAGGATTTCGCGGATTTTGTCGGGATTTGGTATCTCATCCAAATCGCTGAAAATGACGACGTCATCATCCGTACAGCCCTTCAACCCCCGTGTGACCGCATTTTTCTGAAAGGTATCGCGGTAATGCGTGTCTCCCTGCGGCGTATCCTCAACGACGACGTGGATAATTTTATCCGCAAATTCGGCAAACATTTCCTTATTTTCCTCGTAATACAGCGGTTTTTTTAATCCCGAAAACGTCTCCGTCGCCTCGCTGATAACAAACCGGTCCACCACGGGGCTTAGTACATTCAGGCGGATTTTTAAAATATCAAGTTCATTAAAAAACTGAAAGCAATCGTAAACCACTTAGTTTAACCTCTCTTTTCTGCGGTCTTGTACAGCCGCCGCAAGCACAAAGATTACGGAAACGGTTGAAATAACATATGCCGCTTTCCAAATAACCGGAATTTTATAATAGACCTTAATGTCACTGTCAAAATGCGCCGGAACCGCTAAGCTGACCCGGTTATTGGTACCATTCATAATCCCTATTTTTTCACCTGTTTCGACATCATACGCATAATAATTATCATAATTTAACAGTGGAAGCTCAACCGGCTTTTCCACATCGGCAGTGTTTTTACAGCCAAACGTTGTAACTCCGTTTTCATACTGGTAGTCAGACACCATAATCACATTCCTGTCAAAAGAAACTTCTCTGTGACTAAGTTCTCCTTTTACCGTATCCTTTAATAAATATTCATCCTTTCCAATCTCAATATTAACATCCGAATCACCAAATACACTGATTGTATCCGTTCCGTTCGTATAGATGTTCATATAAAATCCGCCCGTTATCACAGCAATGATACTAATCGCCATGCACAGTGCATATGCTGTCTGCCTGCCTTTCGACTCCTTAACAGCCGCCAGACCGATAACAGTTGCCATCGTCGCAAAGACGGTAGCAGGCGCAAGATAACGCCATGGGAACTGAATCATGCAAAAAATCCTTGCAAGCGGTTCATTGTATCCCTGAATGCTGTCCCACGGAAAGAACCTCAAAGATAAAAGAATACACACCACTGTAAGAATAGCACATTGAATTCCGGCAATAAACAGACTATCCTTTTTGATATTCCATTCTTTCTGCATGATATAGCAGATTAAAAAAATGGTTACGCCTGCCGTCAATGACAGCCCAAGTGCGTATGACATCTCATCCCGCATACCTTCTATGCTTCCGCCAAATCCCAGCTGAAACGGGGCAAATACCTGTACCAAATACGTACCATGAAGCTGTATCCTGTTTACCGGCGCGCTTTTAACCTGAACATCCATTGTCATGGAATCCAAAAAGGGAAGCAAAAATCCTAAATTAACAAGCAATGTGGCTGCTGCCGCTTTTGCAAGCGCGATAAAACGCCGGACTGCAATTGTCTTTTTAAAATTTATAATACAAACCACTAAAATAAAAATTGCCGTCAGTTCACATGAAAGCACATGACTTTGAATAATCCCGCTAAGTCCGATTACAATCGGCAGATAATCCTTAATCCCGATTGTATCTTCCTTTTTTGTATACACACGGAAAAAACCATATGTGACCAAAGGAAAAAATGCCATCGCCGTATATTCGCCAACCGCAGCACGCACCATCTGATTCGTGAAGCGATAAATAGAAAGCGTGTAAGCCACAGCGCCCGTGGCGGCAATTCTATTATCCTTAACAATCCCCTTAAAGCTGCAATACGCAATCAGGCATGTAGCAATATTTACCGTTATAACATAAATCTGATAGCAGATCTGCATAGGAACTGCAAGGTTGTATAACAACGCAGGAAAATACAGAAACAGCTGTCCATAAAACAGAGGCGTCGCATAACCGTATCCGTTAAGCATCTGCGTCTGTATCGGCTCTAAAATATTTCCTGCCGACAGACTCTTTGCCAATGTCAAAATCCTTGTCAAATGAAAATTCATATCATGCCCGTCAAACAGCATATCCGTAAACATCGGCAGACTTACAAAAAATATTGTAACAATCAGCATGGCATTTTTAAGCTTATGCTGCGCATTGTCATACAGAAAGAAATAAAAGACCATACTGTCAAATGCGATACATCCGATAATCCATGCCAAAAGCCGCATAAAACGCCACGTGGTAAGCTCCTGAATCATAATCCTGTCAATTTTCAGCTCACCTGTTCCAAAAAAATTAATTTTTATCTCCAAGCCCTTTTCGCCGCTGTTATTCCTAACCCACATCCGGGTTGTCCTATAAGTGTCCCCTTCGGTAAGGATAATCGCATTATAGCATATATTATCCGTCGGCTCTTCCCGGAACAGTTCCAATGCTCCCGAAATATTCTCATAATCTGCCAGCTCTTTTACATCACTCAAACGGGACTGGTACTTTATGGCAACTTCATACATTCCTCCTCTTAAATCAAACAGTTCTGTTCCCGCAATCCATCTTCCAAAAGGTTCCCTGTCATTTTTCCCTGTAATATAAATTGAATTGTCTTGATTTAATACTACTTTTTCATCTGCTATCTCAAAATTTGACGCATCAAACAGCATTTTTGTGCGCTCACCAAAAAGATTTATGAATAAAAGGAATACGATTAATGCCTGCAGCAGCAATAAACCCATAAAAACCTTATTTTTTAAAACCAACTTCTTTATATGTCCGCTTACCTTACTTTTCATGACTGACTGTGCCTTTTCCTCCTAACATCCTTTTGATGCGCTTTTTTATCGGTTCTTTTATAAAATTCGGATACTGCGCATTTGTGCCTTCCCATTTGTGAAAGGCAAACGGCGTAATTCCTGCAATCTCCGGAATCATTTTTTCATGACTGTAATACTTCGCCACCTCAAGCGGCGCAATCCGCATCCCTTCCGCCTCCAAAAGATGGCGGATTTTACAGCAGATAAAGCCGTCCTCATAGTACCACATCCGCCCGTAAGCATACTCGCCCTCCCACGGAATTCCTGCCTTTTTCGGAAAATCCATCAGGCGCTTACTGCGAATCCCCGCGCTGTTTCCCACGCGGCAGATGTTTCCGTCCTTATCGCGGTAAGTGGTCGTATCGCCCTTTGGCGGCAGCGGCCACGGCGCACCGATATAGTCATAATCCAAAAATGCGTCACGCCACAGTTCCGGATGCACCACAAAACCGTCCGCGTGTACAATCAATGCAAACTCCGTGTGAATATGACTGCCAAGCTCATAGACCATTTTATAGTTAAAATCGTCAATATTACAAAGCCTTTCCGTATGGCTGTAGCGAATACTCTTTGGCAGTCCAAACGGCTTTTTGTGCGTAATCAGCACCGCGTCGCCAAATTCGATACCCCGCATGCTGTAACACATGGCTTTGATTGTTGCCCGTATGTTGACGCTGGTCATTGCCACCAGCGTGACATTTGACAGCTTTAACTTTTCCTGCATCCTACACCATGCCCCTTTCCTCAAATCATCGGTGAACCAGCCGCCGTTTTAATGACCGCAGCGCCCTGACGGACAAATCGCCGTAAATCAGACTTTTGGCCCTCACCTTAGCCGCTCTCAATGCAGCGCCTGAAAGCGGGACGCCAATCCGCTGATATTTTTTTGAAGTCCTTTTATATGCCGCAAGCTCATCCCTGCACGCCTGCGCCGAGAACAGCCTGCCCTTTTTATCCATATAGGAAAATCCGTCATATATATTTTGCTCCGATGCCCAGTAACCGTCCGACACATTATGTCTTGCCCAATACTTCGGCGCAATCACAAATTTCACCGTTTCACTTGTAAATGCCGGAAAAAAGGCAAACGTTGAATTTGATAAAATTAAATAACTCGCGTTCTTTATTACTGTATAATCCTTTGCAAGGTCAAAGTGATGCGCTTCCACCTCCGGAAGCACGCGCCTTGCCGCGTCCACATCATCCGTCACCACCATAAATTCCATATCGGAACGGATTTCCCGCATCCTTTTTATCGCGTCGAGCCAGTATTTGCGCCGCAAAAACAGCTCCGGATTTCCCGCATATTCGCCGCCGCGCACATTGATAATACACAGGTTCTCCCTCGCGTATGCATAACAGTCATACGCCGGTTTTACTGCAAGCCATTTTTTAATCTCTTCCCTGTACCTGCCAAAATACGCCCATGCCTGAAGATTTCCATAGACAAGCGTTGTTTCATCAATCTCCAACAGCGCCTCATCCGCTCCCGCCACATAACAGCCATGCACAAGGTCATGCGTTGAATTCCCGATAAACAGCCGCTCCTCCCGCTCATGATACACGGTATCAAACGCCTCCCTGGACACAACGGGACCGCAGTCAAGGTCCATAAAATACATGCCTTTGTTACTGTGTATATTATTTGCAAAAATTTCCCTGTTTAATATGCTGAATTCATATCCCTTCGCATACGCAAGGCTGCGCACCGTCACATAACAGAACAGCTGGTTGCCCAGTCCCTGCCCCTTTAAAAGCTTCGTGGCGATAATCGGTTTCCTGCTCATAAATTAACCATGCTCCTTTCACAACCTGCACATTGGGACATAAGCACAAATTTGCCCTGTGAAAAATTTATTTTTCACAGTTCTTTCAAAGAGTGGTTTGTTCAATCTTTCCGTCCGCCACCCTATATATCATATCACACTTTTCAATCGTATTTAACCGATGTGCAATAATAACCATTGTCTTTTTTCCATGAAAGCTGTTAATCGCCTCCATAACCGCCGCCTCCGTCTCATTGTCAAGCGCACTTGTCGCCTCGTCAAAGACAAGGATTTCCGGATTGTGATAGAGCGCCCTTGCAATGCCAAGACGCTGTCTTTGCCCGCCTGAAAGCCGCACACCACGGTCTCCGATTGTCGTGTCCAACCCTTCCGGAAGCGTTTCGATAAACTCTTTTAGCTGCGCCTCCTCAAGGACCTCCCAAATGCGCCTGTCCTCAATCTCATCATCCGCAATGCCAAACGCAATGTTATTGCGGATTGGCTCATCCACAAGATAAATGGACTGCGGAATGTATCCAATCTGCGCAAGCCATGACGGATAGTTTTCAAACACGTCCACGCCGTCGCAGGTAATCGTTCCCTCTTTTGCCCTTAACAGTCCCAGTAAAATATCCACAACCGTCGATTTTCCCGCGCCCGAAGGTCCCATAATTCCGACCGACTTTCCATATGGCACAACCATATCCGCTCCCGTAAAAATCATGGCGTCCGTGTTCGGATACGCATACTGAATGTTTTTCAACTCAATTTTGTCGTTTAACGCGATTGTAACGAGCGGATTTTTTGCCTCGACCGTTCTGTCATTTGCACGCGTAATCGCACTCATGTTCAGGTTTTCGTATACATAATCCAAACTCGGCTGCGCATATGCCACCTCTGTAATATACGTATTGATGCGGTTGACGCAGGGCATCAGGCGCACTGCCGCCGCGCCGAACACCGTCAGCGTCTCAATCAACGCCTGCAAATCATTTCCAAGCAGCATATAAACCATAATATACCCTAAAATACTGCATATAAAAATCGTCTCCACCAAAATCCGCGGAAGGCTGTTGAGCACTGCGTAAACCTTTGCAATCCCTGCGCCGATTTCGCCCGACGCCTCATAATTATCCGCAAAAAACGCCTCCCGGTGCAGCACTTTCACGTCCTTAATCCCATAAATCGCCTCAATGCGCCATTTGGCAATCCGCGACTGAATATCCTGATTTTTCTTGCCAAGACGGCTTAACTGCGGCTTTAAAATCTTTGTCAGCAAAAGGGTCATAACCAGCATCACGACTACAAGAAAACTTGTCATTTTCCAGTCCTTCAAGACAAGCACCATACAGATCATCACAAACACAATTACTTCGGACGCAAGCGATATGATTGCCATAATCATATTAAACACATTCGGAATATCGCTGTCCGTCAGACGAAAGACCGTCGGAATGTCCGCGTCCAAATAAAATTCATACGGACGGTTCAAAAACTCCCGCAGCACTCTGCTAATCAGGGTATTTTTGTTGTAGGTAATAAATTTCGTCCGCACATTGACGAGAATGAGCAGATACGCATTTTTGATAATATAAGTTGCAATCAGCGCAGACAGCAGAATGACGATAAACTGTGTCGGGTAGTAAATATGAAGCGAGTCAAGCACCGCACGCACCTACCACTTGTCCATCGTCGC
>CAMWNY010000085.1 GCA_947175775.1 uncultured Lachnospiraceae bacterium
GAGTGCGCATCCCCCGGAGGTTTTTTTACTTTATAGGACGTAATTTCCTATAAAGCAAAAAAGCAGATGCCGGCAAAACGCATCTGCTTTTTCTTCCAAAGCTTGAACTCCTTAAATATCTCCGTTAAACAATACACTTTTGTTTTTTAGAAGGTAATCAAACAAAGAAATCACTGTTAAAAGTACGGCAATCCACATAATGACCTGTGTAAGAACTGCCAAGGCATCAATATTTACAATCATCAGGCAGACCATTATCATTTGGAAGGTCGTTTTGAATTTCCCCCAATAACCTGCCGCTATCACAATACGGTTATCCGCTGCTACAAGCCGAAAACCGCTGATAATGAATTCCCTGCTGATAATAATAATCACAATCCATGCCGGGATTCTTTGCATCTCAATCAGACAGATTAACGCCGAGCAAACCAACAGCTTGTCTGCTAACGGATCCATAAATTTCCCAAAATTCGTCACAAGATTATACTTTCTTGCAATCTTTCCGTCCAACAAATCAGTAAGGCTTGCAACAATAAAGATTACAAGCGCAATATAGTCTGTATATTCCAAAATGCTTCCAAAAACAGTGGTAAACCATCCCCACTGTGCATAGCCGCCGAGCAGCAAAAGCACAAACGGAAGAATCAAAATCACTCTAAACACAGTTAATTTATTCGGCAAATTCATCATCTATCTCCCCTATCAAATCATATTCATATGCGCCTGTAATACGAACACGCACAAAATCGCCTGTCATCAGTTCCCTCGCTGTCTGTATGAACACAAAACCGTCCACATTCGGCGCATCCTTGTAACTTCGCGCCACATATGCATTCTCGTCCGGCACCTTACCTTCCACCATAACAGTCAGACGCATGCCTTCCATCGCTTCTGCTTTTTCATAGGCAATTTCCTGTTGAAGCTCCATCAAATCCGCCTGTCGATCTGCTTTGATTTCGTCCGAAACCTGATTGGCAAACTCCGCCGCAGGAGTGTCCTCTTCAGGAGAATATTGAAATACGCCAAGCCTGTCAAATTCCATCTCGTCTATAAAAGATATCAGGCTCTCATGGTCTTCTTCCGTTTCCCCCGGAAAGCCTGTGATTAACGTTGTCCGCAGGCAAATATCAGGAATCTGCGTCCGCAGCTTTCTAATAATATTTATAAGATCTTCTCTCGTCGTACGTCTGCCCATTCGTTTCAAAATCCGATCAGACGCATGCTGAATCGGAATGTCAAGATAGTGGCAGATTTTATCCTCTGTTTTAATCGTTTCAATCAGCTCGTCTGTAATTTCTTCCGGATAGCAGTATAAAATCCGAATCCAATACAGTCCCTTTATTTCACAGAGTCTATGCAAAAGCTCTGAAAGACTCTTTTTCCCGTATAAATCCACACCATATAAAGTTGTCTCCTGTGCCACAAGTATCAGCTCTTTGACGCCAAACTCCACAAGCTCACAGGCTTCTTTTATAAGGCTTTCCATCGGAATGCTTCTGTAATTTCCCCGCACTTTTGGAATAATACAATAAGAGCAGTGCTTATCACACCCCTCTGCTATTTTCAGATATGCAAAATGTCCGCCCGTAGTAACAATGCGCTTTTTGTCGTACACGGGTTTTCTGTTAATATCCTCTATATGGTTTTTAACATTTCCCATAAGCGCCATATCTATCGTATCTGCAATCGCATCAATTGCTGTCGTCCCGACAATCGCATCCACCTCGGGAATTTCTTCCTGAATCTCCCTACTGTAACGCTGCGCCAGACATCCTGCTGCTACAAGAGCCTTAATACTCCCGCTTTTTTTTAGCTCTGCCATCTCTAAAAGCGTATTGATACTCTCCTGTTTTGCATCATTAATAAAACAGCATGTGTTGACAACCGCCACGTCTGCCTGCGCTTCGTCATCTGTTATTGTATATCCCCTTTGCACCAGCATGCCAAGCATCATTTCTGTATCTACAAGGTTTTTATCACATCCAAGTGAAATAAATAAAATTTTCATCATATGCCTGTTGTTAATCCTCATCGGGCATAATCTTAATTTGTCCCTTATCCAGCTCTTCAATTGCTATCGAAAGAGGCTTTGTCTGTTTTGTTGCCACAAGGGAATCCTCACCGGCAATAATCTGTCTTGCTCTCTTTGATGTCGCCATAACAATCGAATAACGGCTGTTTACCACAGGCGCCTCTCCCTGTTCAACGTTGCTGTTTACCACTTTCATTAAATCTGTGTAAGATGGATGTAACATAATTATTCCCTCACTTTTCCTGATACTATTTTCTTTACTCTATTTCTCACAATCATCTGACTTTGGTTCTATTTCGCTGCTGCATCCAGGCTCTCCTGCGGCTCTTCCTGCTATGGTGTCCGGCAAAAGCGCCGAAAGCACAAGCTGACTGCTTTCCATAACAAGCACCGCCTTGGTCTTTCTCCCCTGTGTTGCATCAATTGCTGTTCCTTGTTCCTTTGCCCTTTGCACCATACGCTTTACAGGCGCTGAGTCAGGGCTTACAATCGCAATGATTTTTGCCGTATTTACAATATTTCCAAATCCGACGTTTATCAGTTTATCCACTCTGCACCTTCCTGCATCGTTTTTTATCTTTCAAAATTCTCTACTCAATATTCTGAATCTGTTCTCTTACTTTTTCAATTTCTGTTTTTAACTCAATTCCTCTGTTTGATATTGCCAAATCATTTGCCTTTGAAAGAATGGTATTTGCTTCTCTGTTCATCTCCTGTGCGATAAAATCAAGCTTGCGCCCAATGCTTCCACCGCTTATCAATGCCTGCTTCATAGTCTCAATATGGCTGCGCAAGCGCACAATTTCCTCATCAACGCATACTTTATCCGCATATATTGTAACTTCCGTCATCATCCTTGACTCATCAAACGATATGTCTGTAAGAAAATCCTGTACCTTTTCGTACAACCGCTTTTTATATTCCTCAATAATCTGTGGAGAACGCTCTTCAATAAACGCCACATGCTCAAGCATTCCCTCCAGCTTGGCAATAAGGTCCTTAGATAAATTTTCTCCTTCCTTAATCCGTGTTTCCGCAAAGCCTTGTGCCGCGCCTCTTACTGCCTTGACAAGCCCGTTCCAAATTTCTTCTTCGTCAATCGTCTGCTCCTCCATGGAAAACACCTCCGGATACCTTGAAAGCGATGATACCCTAATGTCGTTATCAAGCCCAAAATCTTCTGCCATCGAACGCAAATATCCCAAATATTCTTTTGCAATATCCTTGTTATATTTAATGCATATATTACTTTCCGAAAAGTCTTCATACGTAATAAACATATCAATCTTGCCGCGTTGCGCATAATTTTTCAGCTCATTTCTAATAGAGCTTTCAAAAAAATTCAGCTTCTTGGGCATTTTGATGTTTACATCCAAGTATCTGTGATTAACGGATTTCATCTCAACGGTATATTTGCGTTCTCCCTCCGTTACTTCACATCTGCCAAAGCCGGTCATACTTTTTATCATTTCAATCCCCCTGACTGCCGATTTTATCCTATTCTAATGTATTATAGAATAATCCAACCTCCGCGTCAACAATTTTAATTGGATTACTTGAAAAGCGTTCAAAAAAATGCTATTGTTATAAAGTTATCATGAACTAATGTAACAGGGAGGAGTTTCAAATGGCAAAACAAACCAATAAGCATTCAAAGTTGATGTGGGCATTTCGGAATTTTATTCCGATGCTGCTTTTTCCCATCGCGAATTTTTATTTATTTGAAGCTTATATCCATAATCCGTTTCAAGATATGAAAATCCCAATCCAGTTTTTAAATATTTTTCTTTTTGAATTGCTGATGTTTTTATTTTTTATGCTTTTTGGCAGTTTAAAATGGTCACTCCGACTTCAGAGCATCTTTTTTATGATAATCGGACTTGCCAATTATTATGTACTGGACTTTCGTTCTGCTCCGATTATGCCGTGGGATATTTATTCCTTCGGTACCGCAATGAGTGTTGCCGGCAATTTTGAATATACGCTTGAAAAGCACGCAGTTTTTGTTATTCTCGGCTTTGTACTGCTCATTATTATAGAGGGTTTTACGACACTTAAAATAAGTGAAATAAAATCCTGCGTTTTTTCAAACAGACTGCTTTATATTGTCCGTGCCATCCTGGTTGGTATATGTCTCTGTATTTTATTTGGTTTTACACAGATGCTATGGAAGGAGAGCACGATAATTAAATTTGGCATGTATGATAAGCTTTTTACTCCGACTGTCATCAGCAAACGTGACGGAATTGCGGTGGCGTTTCTGATGGAACTGCAATATATAACTGTTGATAAGCCTTCTAACTATAGCCCTGACATGGCAGAACAGATTCTAAAACCTTATTCGGATGCAGCCGGGCAAAACCCTGATACCGTTCAAAATACGCCAAATATTATCGTTATTATGAATGAGGCATTCTCTGATCCGGCAGTACTTGGCAATTTTGAAACCAATATGGAATATATGCCCTTTGTCCATTCCGTTTTAAATGGAACAGTCGAAAATACAACCTCAGGCTGGCTGAATGTTTCTGTGCTCGGCGGTAATACTGCCAACACGGAGTTTGAATTTTTAACAGGTAATACAATGGCATTCCTGCCGCAAGGATGCGTTCCGTATCAGCAATATATAAAAAGCGAGCAGGAATCCCTCGCCTCGCATTTAAAATCGCTGGGATACAGGACAATTGCAATGCATCCTTACAATAGTACAGGATGGGACAGAAACAAAGTATATCCCCTGTTTGGTTTTGAAGAAATGTATTTTATCAGGGATTACAGCAGTCCCGAAAAAATCCGAAAATATGTGAGTGATCGGGCATGTTATGATAAAATCATTGAACTGTATGAAGAAAAACCTGCGGATGAACCTTTTTTCATTTTTAATGTAACCATGCAGAATCATTCTTCCTACAGTGAAGAATTTGACAACTTTGTACCTGATATTACGGTTACGGACAGCAAATCAAAGACATTGAATAATTATCTGTCACTCATTAAAATTTCGGATGAGGCTGTAAAAAATTTAATTGATTATTTTTCAACAGCTGATGAGGATACTGTCATTATATTTTTTGGCGACCACCAGCCGACAAATTCGGTAGTATCAAATGTTTGGAAACTTAATGGCAAGAACGGAAACGAATTATCTGATGAAGATGAAGCAAAGCGCTATAAGGTCCCATTCTTCATTTGGACTAATTATGAAACCGGCACTACTGTCGACATTGAGACAAGCACTAATTTCCTTGCTTCAAAAGCCCTTGAACTTTCCGGACTTCCGTTATATGATTACAGCATGTATTTGAACCGGCTTTCTGAAAATTACCCCGTTATAACGTCAATCCGTGCCGAAAACAGCGATGGTGAAAGTACGGAAGTTAAAAATGTTATGGGTGAACTGAATAATTATGCTATCCTGCAATACAACCGACTGTTTGATGAAAATTAACAAAGGAGTTATATTATGAAAGAAAAAACAAAACGTTTTATCCAAAAAGTTGACCGGCTTTATCTTTTATCCTTTTTTATACCGGCATTTATTTTGCTTATCATATTTATAAAACGCGAAATTTTTCCCTTTGGGAACCGTTCCTTCCTCCATATTGACATGTATCACCAGTATTTCCCGTTTTTGGTGGAATTTTACCACAAGCTGAAAGACGGAGAGAGCCTGTTTTACTCTTGGAATACCGGCATCGGCTCGAATTTTATTGCTTTGTATGCATATTATCTTGCAAGTCCGTTTAACTGGCTGTGTGTCCTTGTTCCCGAGCATTATTTAATGGAATTTCTCTCCTACATGGTAATTATCAAAACTGGTCTGTGCGGATTGAGCTTTTCCTATTATATTCGGAAGCATTTTTGCACCAGCTCATGGGCTGTTCTTTTCTTTTCCCTGTTTTATGCGCTTTCCGGCTTTTTAGCAGCATATAACTGGGATGTGATGTGGCTTGATGTCGTTGTCCTCGCGCCTGTTGTAATATGGGGACTTGAAAAACTGGTTTATGAAGGAAATTGTAAACTTTACTGCATTACACTTGCATTGTCAATTCTCTCAAACTATTATCTGTCCATTATGCTTTGCATTTTTTTGACACTTTACTTTATCGTACTGTTGATTGTAAGAGACCCTAAGGATGACAGCAACTCCGCCGCACTTTCTTTTTCATGGCTTAGCAATCTTAAAAGCTTTTATTGGCGTGCAATTATCCGTTTTGCCCTATATTCACTGCTTGCAGGCGCAATGGCAGCAATATTGCTGATGCCTGAACTTGCGGCGCTAAAATTTACAGAATTCAGTGATATTAATTTCCCGAAAAAACTCAACATTTATTTTCCAGCCGCGGACATGGCGGCACGCCATTTCTTTAATGTGACGGTTGAAACAGGGCTTGATCATTGGCCGAATATCTATTGCGGCGTTGCAGTATTCCTATTGATGCCGCTCTATGTTTTACAGAAAAAAATCCCATTGCGTGAAAAAGCGCCGAAGCTTGCACTGCTCGGTTTTATCCTGATTAGCTTTTCCACCAATATGTTGAACTTTATATGGCATGGTTTAAATTACCCCGATTCGCTTCCCGCAAGACAGTCCTTTTTATATATTTTCCTGATGCTTGTACTCTGTTTTGAGGCATTTATGCATATCAAAGAGCACTCTGTCAGGGAAATCCTGTCTGTATTTGCAGGCTCACTCGCCTTTCTTCTGTTCTGTGAGAAGGTGGTAACAGATGACTCCTTTACGGAAATTTGTTTTCTTGTAACAGGTATCTTTCTCATTCT
This sequence comes from uncultured Lachnospiraceae bacterium, assembly GCA_947175775.1. Lineage (GTDB taxonomy): Bacteria > Bacillota > Clostridia > Lachnospirales > Lachnospiraceae > COE1. The sequence continues at coordinate 6,815 of CAMWNY010000085.1, forward strand.
TTATGCAGTCATTCTTTGTTTTTACAGAACAAGCGAGAAACTTCCGATTGTATTTGTCATTGTCGGTTTTATGGTAACAAGTACGGAAGCGGGTGTTAATACGTACCTGACAAGCGTACCGACAGTATCAAGGGATACGTATCTCTCAAATTATGATTCGTATCAGATTATTACAAGCAGGGCGGTTCGAAAAGAAGAAAACGACTTTTTCCGTTTTGACAAGTTTGCAAGAAGAACGCAGAATGACGCCATGCTGATTGGTTTTCAAGGCTCTTCTTATTTCTCGTCAACCTTAAACTCGCTTGTATCCGACTTTTACGAAAAGTATGGCATGAAAGGCAGCCGGGTAAATTATTGCTTTGACGGAGCAACGCCCGTTACGGCGGCATTTCTTGCAAACCGTTATATGCTCTACACACTTGACAGAGGATATGACAATATCTTTGAACTCGCGGACACGGAAGGCGAACTTTATCTGTACAAAAACAACTATGCGCTGCCATTTGGATATATGATTACGGAAACACCGGATACGGAGCTGGATTCCCTTTTTGTCAGTGCGGAATATATACGGGAAAACATACATGAAGACGACGATGACGATAACGACTTAAATCCGATTGAACGGCAAAATCGTCTTGTCCACAAACTTGGAATTTCCGAAGATGTATTTATTCCGGTAGACATCAATCTGTACGGTGCCGACGGAGATTTATATGCACCGGAAAGCGCGCACTATTACGCTTATACGTCAAACACAAAAATAAATGACATTGAAATGAACTATGAGGGTAAATCCAAGACGTTTAGCCAAATCAAGAAAAAATTCATTTTGGATCTTGGCTATCACAGCGAAGGAGAAACCTTGAGTTTCAGTTCCAAGAATGATGAATCCCTAAATTTAAGCGCATATAAAATCGATACCGATGTGCTTGATAAATTTATCACAAGACTGCGGGAACAGACACTTATTGTGAATGATTACAGTCAGACAGACCTGACAGGAAGTATTAATGTTAACACGGCCGGACAGCTTGTGATGTCGGTTGCTTATGAACCCGGCTGGACGCTTTTGGTTGACGGTGTGGAAGCAAATATGGAACTCTTTGACGACACTTTTATCAGCGTATATTTGGATGAGGGATGGCATACCATTGAATTGAAATACTTCCCGAAAGGGCTTATTCCGGGAAGCATTGTATCCGTTTTGAGTATTGGAGCGTTTGCTGCAATATGTGTACTGCAAAAAAAGAAAGCACTTGAAAAAAAGGCATAAAAAGGTTAAGCTGCATGATACTGAAAAACCAGTTATCATGCAGCTTTTTAATCCTGTACCTGCTCAATATCACCAATATCCGAATCAATCACAAGCGAATAATTCGTATAATACACCACAAATCCCGGCTTCGCGCCGCCCGGTTTTTTGACGTTTTTTTTCTGTGTGTAGTCAATCTCAACCTTCTCCTGACCTCTTGCCTGCGAATAGTAGGCGGCAAGCCTTCCCGCCTCCTCAAACACGTGATCCGGCAGCTCATCGCCGTTTGTCTTTACGACCACATGCGAACCCGGAATACCCTTTGCGTGAAACCACCAGTCATTGCCCGTGGCAAATTTAAAGGTAAGCTCCTCGTTCTGATAATTATTCTTTCCTACATAGATGTGGTATCCGTCGCTGCTGATATAGTGAAACGGCTTGCTCGTAATCCGCTCGCGCTTCTGTTTACCTTTTATACCGCCTTTTCGCTTCATATAGCCGCTCTCAATCAATTCCTCCTTAATCTGCACCAAATCCTCCTCCTGCAATGCAATATCAAGGGAGGTGCTAATTGAGGAAAGATGTTCCACTTCTGCTTTCGTCTCCGCAGTCAACGTTGTCAGCGCCTCATAAGTACGCTTTAACTTCTGATACTTCTCAAAATATTTTTTTGCATTTTCGCCGGCGGAGAGCATCGGATCAAGCGGGATAGTAATCATTTGATTATCATAATAATTCAATGCCTCAAGGGAAGATGCCCCCGGCTGCGCTTCATATCCGTAAGTGTTTAAAAGCTCTCCGTAAATCCTGTACTTTTCACGTTTCTGTGTATCTTCAAGCTGTTTTAACTGTAAATCGTACTTTTTAACAT
>CAMWNY010000086.1 GCA_947175775.1 uncultured Lachnospiraceae bacterium
AAAGAGAGTCTGAAACCCTTGTAAAATAAGGGCTGAAGATTCCGAGAAGTTATTATTATAAATATGGAGGAATTACAATGACAGTAGAAGCAGTCAAGGAATTTGTAAAATCATATTCTGAATTAAAAGCAAGAAGGGATGTAATTGATAAAATTCAAGAATATTCCCACAATAAAGACAATGATTGGGATAAGGAGTATTCATTGATTGCTATAAAAATACAAATTATAGAGTCTGCATTGGGGATTTTAAAGGAGGATGAGAGAAAAATAGTATTATGGCATTTGATTGATGGAAAAACGTGGAATGAAATAGAAAACCTGTATGAAGAACAAGTTGGAACGGAATATAATTATTCCGATAGGACATTTAAGCGAATGAAACAGAATGCGTTAAAGAAGATGGAAGCGTTCCTTTCTAAGGGTGAATTTAAGGGATATATCAATTAAGGATGACATGGTTTTGTCACTTTATTGTCACTTTATATTCTGACGTAATAAGACTATACTGAGTATTACGAACATGTATATAAAATATGATACATTGGGAGTAAGATTAAAATTTTTATAAGTGACAAAGGAGGATCTTAAATGAAAGGAATTAAATATTTAAAAGCGATAGTTCTTATGGCCGCGTTTTGCATAGGTGTTGGGGTGTTTACAAGCACAGCACATGCTACAACAAAGTCTGTCTATGAAGTTGAGCCAAATGATACGATGGATACTGCACAGGAATTAGAACCAAATGAAACCTCGGCAGCTACTACTTCTATAGGAAAAGAAAAGGTTAATATGTTGTATGGAGAAATTTCCTTAGGGGATCAGGACTGGTCTGATCGTTTAGACATACCGAAAGATGCAGTTGTGGATAGAATAATGCTGTCAGGTGTTAAAAGCAGAGAGGCAGCTAATGTTACATATGAATGTGTAGCCAGTAAAAAAAGTATAAAGACAGCTCTATATCCGTGGAATAGGTATGATATGTGTGATGATGGGCTGCTGGCAAGAAGTAAATGGAATATTACATTTGGTTATAAACAAAATGCAACATTTACACCGTATGTATCAATTGTATATTTTTATCCAATTGGAAGAGATGGCAAAATGGAGAAATAAGATAAGGATAGGATATAAGAATGAAGGTTAACAAAAATATTGCAAATGAACGGGCAACGCTTCGTATGGAACAAAATCGGTTGGCGATAGAACATATAAAGAAGGACAAGAACAAAACAGTTATAAAATCCAAAGATACATACACAAAATCTTTGCAGCCAAGATACTTCAATTATACAAAGAAAGATACGCAGAAAAATGAAACGGATTTGTATGAAGGCTATTTGCCAATGGAATTTATAAATCTGTTAAATGGTGATAATGACAGCGAGATAGGGGTAACCATCGACGGAGACAGCCTGTTTGAATTTAAGGGAGTCCGCTTCACACGGAAAAATATTCCCGAGATACCAGAGAGTGAATTTGAAGAAATCAAGGCTATAAACAATGTAATTGATTTTGGAAAAAGCAATTATTTCAAATATGTTTCAAGTAACGGTAAGGAGTATCGCTTATACTCAAGAAAGAGTGGTTGTATTAGTTCTCTTGAGACGGATTGGCTGCTTAACAGGGATAATGATTTAGCACTCCAAAGATATGCGCATTTTTGGAATTGGTGTATGGAGGATGTTACATTTATAAATAATAATGCGCCTGCTGTAGGTTTTACATTGAAACAAGAACATGATTATCTTGAGGAGATGGGCGTAGATTACGGATTTGTGACGATAAAGATGGGTGATCGGGAAAATACGTTATTCCGCACAAAAAGTAAATTGCACGGTGAGCTGATTAACAAAGATAAATATGACGCACAATATAAGTATATGCGCACATCAAGATTTGGTGAGGGATTTGGCGTGGGTGCGGTTATTACTATTGGGGGAAAAGAATATATGTTTGATGCAAACTGTCAAATTGACATTCCGTATGGCGCGGATATTTTTGATGTGAAGTATCCTCCGAAACTGGAAAAATAAGCAGATTTGTAAAAACTTTATTAAGGGTTTGTCAAGTAAAATATATAAATCATCATTATACAACGTAACAGTTCAGCCTTCGGCTTCCTGTTACGGGCATCAAGCCATGCAAAACCACTTCGTTGGTGTCAAAGCCATGTGCCATGGCTTGATGCATCTCTGCCACTAGGTTATTTCACGTGGCTTGTAAGCCATAATTTGCAGCTAGTGCAAAGTCCTTCATTTCGAAAGAAGAGGAGTATAATAATTATATGCGTAATATATACAGCTGTATAAGGCAATCCTATTATTTTCCGCTTATCATAGTTTGGGGCGGATAGGTAACATGAAATTAATAAGTTGAACGGGAAAGGAGCTAATAAAATGAAGTATAGCAAAAAAATAATTGCTGCAATTGTTGCTTTTGCAGTTGCTTTAGCAAGTTCATCTGTAACGTATGCGGCAGAATCATTTGAAGAAGGAGTTCCACTATTTTTGAATAATGTGGAAGTTTTGGACAATGGTTTTGTATGTGTAACAGAGGAAATTTCAGCTCCTGCTGATAATAGTACCAAAACTTCTTTGAGATTATATCCTGAAAAGGAAAATACAGCAACGTTTGCACATAAAATATATGACACAAATGGTACTTTAATAGCTACATTTTATGCTACGGTTACAGGAATATATGACCAAGCTAACAGAACTTCTTTTATAACCAATGTCAGTGGCTATTTTACTGGTATTTTTGCAAATAATTTTTCATATCGGGCGGCTTATACCAGCGAACTAGGAAGAGCTAATCTCTTTTATTATGGTGAGTTTTTTGGCTGCTTTACCTATTCAATAGCTGTTAATGGAAAAATTTCAAATATAAATTTATTTAGTCATATAAAAGCGAAATAATACGAGGAACAGGAACCATGCATCGAGTTACACCAAGTTTTAATAAGTCAGATAGTACATATTGTTATAAATATCGTGATTATGAGGACGCAAAGTGTGCCAAATGTGGGAAGTCTTTTGAAGGCTTTCCACTTTTTTGATATAATAAGCACAAGGATAATAATTTAGACAAGGGAATACTATTTTCATTTCTGATAACATACAAAGCACATTGTAGGTTTGAAAAACTTATGGTATTATAAATGAAATGATAACAATTTAACACAAATGCAACCAAAATACGAACAACAAAAGGAGAACAATGTGAACGACATCGTACAAAAGGCAATTGAAAACATAACATGGCAGTCCCGAAAGTTCCCTAAAAAGGAATTTGAGACGATCTGTGCCAATAAAGAGGAAGCAATCCCTTATTTGCGCAGTGCGGTCGATCGTGCAATTGCAGAGGGGGAAAAGGTAGGGAAAGATTATATCCTGCATTTCTATGCAATCTTTCTGCTTGGGGAATTTCAGGACAGGGAGAGCTTTCCACGCATTATGGAGTTGGCATGTCTGCCAAGTGATACGTTGGATTTTTTGATTGGCGGCGCGATTACGGAAGGGCTTAGTAATATTCTTTACTGTACATATAACGGGGATTTGGAGCTGCTTAAGCAAGGCATTTATAATAAAAACACAGATGATTTTGCAAAGTCGGCAATGTTGGATGTGATGAGACAGCTTTATTTGGATAAGAAGCTTGAAAAGCAGGAGTGGCAGGACTTTATACGCAAAATTGTATATATGGAAGAGGAGATAGGCGATTATGTTTATACAGCTTTAGCACTTACCATATGTGAATGTCACTTTATGGAAATGCTGCCGGAGCTAAAGCAGCTTTACTGTGATGAATGTGTGGATACTTATGCAATTGGAGAATTCGGTGACTGTATTGATATGATGTTTTCGTACATCAGAGAGAAAGATAGCTGTATATGCCCTATGAATGCAGCAGATATGCTGAAAAGCTGGACAATGTTTGAAAAGGAGCCGAATGAGCAGGATGATGACAAAATGATGCATGAACTGTTTGAACAGTTCATTGAGGAGGGTATGCGTGAAGCGCACAGTATAAAGGTGCAGGCAAAAATCGGCAGAAATGATCCATGCCCATGTGGGAGCGGGAAGAAGTACAAGCAGTGTTGCTTAAAACCAAAGTCATTGATTGACACCATAGAGAGCAGACAGGAACGGGAAAAATGGCTGCAATATTACCCGCCGACAAAGGAAGAAGCCAAGGAGGGAAGGATTTATTTAGAGGATTTTTACAGTCAGGAAAGTATTGAGACAGATAAGTTGATTTATCTTGCGTTAAAACACCGTGCAATTCCTATTTGGAGACCGGAGAAGGAAAACGTGGTTAAAAGGAGACAGCTTGGCTATTTAACAGCAGCATGGGACCGTTTTGTGGAAACCGTTGAGAAAGAGGGCATAACATCGTTTTCGGAATATGATAAGAAGTATTCTATTCACTACACCTGTGCGGAGTGGACAGACGCTCTAAAAGAGCTGCTGCGGGAACAGGATGATTATAAGTATTTGATAAGTGTCAGTGATTTTTGCCGGAAAATGGAGGGGTAATAAAAAGGCAGGGAAACGGTGCATAAAGAAAACGTCCGGATAGCAATTCAAACTATCCGGGCGGATTTTTTACTGATTAACAACTTCTTCAATTAATCCGACAATTTTGTCAATCGCATCACGCTGATTGCTGTTCTGCATTGACTCAATGTAAGACTGACGCGTAAAGTAAAGCTCATGCACTTTCTCTGTGAGTGTCACTGCCGTAAGATAATCCTCATCTGCAACCATCGCAAATCCTTGTGATTCAAAACTTTTTGCATTTAGGATTTGGTCGCCGCGGCTTGCACGGGCGGGAAGGGGAATCAGAAGACTGGGTTTACGCAGAGCCAAAAGCTCGCAGATTGCATTCGCGCCTGCCCTTGAAATCACAATGTCTGCCATCGCAAACAAATCCTTTAAATCCTCTTTCACATATTCAAATTGCTTATAGCCTTGCGTGCTCAGCAAAAGATTGTCGATTTTTTCTTTTCCGCAGATGTGTACAACCTGAAAATCGTCTAAAAGTTTGGGAAGCGCTTCGCGTACAAGGGTGTTTACGCCTGCAGCGCCAAGACTTCCGCCAATAACCATAATAACAGGTTTTCCACCATGGAAACCGCACATGGAAAGTCCTTTTTCCTTGCTCCCTTTCGTCAGCTCCGCCCGAATTGGTGAGCCGGTCAGTACTGCTTTTTCCTCAGGAAGCTTTTGAAGCGTTTCGGGGAAATTGCAGCAGACCTTTTTCGCAACAGGAATGCACAGGCTGTTTGCGAGTCCCGGCGTCATATCCGATTCGTGGATAATACACGGAATTTTCAGGGAAGATGCGGCGCGCACAACCGGAACGCTCACAAAACCGCCCTTGCTGAATACAATGTCCGGTTTTAATGTTTTTAAGACCTGCTTTGCCTCCATAAAGCCTTTGATTACCCGAAACGGATCGCTGAAATTTTTTAAATCAAAATAGCGTCTGAGTTTACCTGTGGAAATACCATAGTAGGGTATCCGGTAATCCTCAATCAGTTTCCGTTCGATGCCCTCATAGGAGCCAATATAGTGTATATCATAACCTAAGCTCTTGAGCTTGGGAATCAGAGCAATGTTCGGTGTGACGTGACCGGCAGTACCGCCGCCTGTAAATACGATACGTTTCATATTGAAAGCCTCCGCTTTTTTATCTTAAATATAATATTCGTATATTTGTGGAATGTCATTCAGACTGATTCATTTTCTTTTGCTTTATATGCTTCAAGCGCCCGCGCGAACTGGTCGGGACACGAGGTTTCCTTCATGCCGCATTTGATTCCCTTGAGTTTCGAAATTGCGTCGTCTACCTTCATGCCGCGCACAAGACTTGAAATTCCGCTTAAGTTGCCGTTGCAGCCGCCCGTGAAGGCAACCGATTGTATCGTGTCTCCTTCAATTTCAAAATCAATCATTTTGGAACAGGTACCACTTGTTTTATATTGCATATGTTTATCCAACCTTTCCTTTTTCCGATTCTTTCCTATAAAGAATTTTATCAGTGAACGCATATGAAGTCAATACGGTTTCGCACAGGTATGGCTTTAAAGAATAAAAGACGGGATATAGGGAAAGCAGAAAAGAATTGCGGCGTAAAGTGAAGAGTGCTAAAATATAGAAAGACAAGAACGTAAAATAAATTATGAAATGAGAGGGATAAGAAGTGCAAAAGAAAAAAGGAAGTATTTTATTTGGTTTTTTATGTGTAGCATTGATTTTGCTGACGGCATGTTCTGTAGGAGGAAAAGATGTAGTTGTAACATGTGATGGTTACGAGATCAAATTGGGAAAGACCACTGTAGGCGATTTGAAGGAAGCTGGTTTTACAAACGAGTATGCTGATATTGAAGAGACAACACTCGACAGTATGACTTGGGACAGTTTTTATGCGATGAAGGATGGCGATTCATATGGAACGATGGATGTAGGCAATAAGAAATCTTCACGGATTGAATTTAACAAAGCGGTGATTTTTGAGATTTCCCTTTCCTATAATGACCCCGAAATTTCGGTGGGAGAAGTACTGGTGAACGGTGTAAATTTTGAAGGATACACGAGGGAACAGGTGAAAGAGGCTATGGGAGACGCAACAATTACTTTGGATGATGAACAGTACGACTATTTGGATTTTGAGATTGGTAAGTACGACTATACTTTTGTTTTCGAGGACGGTTCTGAGACATTAACCGGTCTTTGGATTAATGACGGGACAGAGACAGAGCTTAACATAAATTAAAGGCAGGAGATTAGTCATAACGGCTAATCTCTTATTTTTATGCACACAGGCACCCGTCAGCAAACCGATAAATCAGTTCGCTGACGGGTGCCCGGCGCGACGAGTAGGGGAAGATGAATCTTCTCTACTCGATTTGTTATTCTGTCAAAGATGGGAAATGCAGGTCAAAAAAAGATAATATGGCAGTGTTTTTGTATGAATTTGACGAACGATTTTCGGTCAAACCGTCTTGTGGCGGGCTTTTGAATTGCGTATACTTATATCAGTAAAATACCCGTGTGCAGCTACCAAATTTGGACATGCCTGTTTCCGGTTTGCTGCGCAGGCGGAAACGGTTAAAAAATGGAAACTGGCAGAATGGAGGAAATTATGGCAAATGAAGTAATGAAATATTTTGATCACTCGTTTATTGTGGTACTGACGTTAACGCTTATGGCGATTGGCGTTTTGTATCAGGTCGCAATCGGTATTATTTATCAGAAAATGATACAGGCGACAGACACACTGTCGGGAATGGAAAACAAGCTGCTCGTGCAATGCAAGGAACGGTTTGTGAACTGCTACAAATTAAACGGCGGCGTACCGAATATTCCGGTATTTGTGGACAAGTTTATCAATCGGATACGCGTGTGTGGCATGAGCATGAGCTTTATGAAGCACCTTTCGGGTCAGCTGATGCTTGCGGGCGTGTTTGTGGCAGGTTTCGGTGTGTGCAAGGGTATTATAGAAGGACGGGGATTTATTGATTTGCTGCCGTTTTATATTATCAGCCTTTTGGGAATTTATCTCTATCTAAGCATTATGTCCATTGTGGACATGCCAAACCGCAGAAGGATGTTAAAGACGAACATCACGGATTATCTTGAGAACACGGTCGCACAGCGGCTTGAGCATGGTCTTATGGAGAAAGAGAAGCTGCTTTGGGAGCTTGCGCAGGAAAAGGACGCGACGATTATCGAGAAAGAAGAAGACCGACAGGAGAACGAAATACTGGAAAAAACAAAGGAGCCGGTTTTTTCGGCGGAAGAGACGCGCGAGCTTGAGGAGCTGCTTCGCGGAATTATTGCAAATAAGGTTTGATTTATTTGGTAAAATTTGTTAAAATAAAGACGATATGGAGACGGTTATCGTCAAATGATACAAAAATATGTGAATGTAAAGGAGAAGACAAATGAGCAAGGTAACGTTTGACTATTCAAAGGCAGCACAGTTTATCAGCGAGCATGAGGTTGAGAATATGAAAAAACTCACTCTTGATGCAAAGGAAGTACTTGTAGGAAAGAGCGGCGCGGGCAACGATTTTTTGGGTTGGATTGACTTACCTGTGGACTACGATAAGGAAGAATTTGCAAGAATTAAGGAAGCGGCAAAGCGTATTCAGAACGACAGTGAAGTTCTTCTTGTAATTGGTATCGGCGGTTCTTATCTTGGAGCAAGAGCAGCGATTGAATTTTTACGTCACGGCTTTTACAATATGGTGGACAAGAGTATCAGAAAAACGCCGGAGATTTACTTTGTAGGAAATTCAATCAGCTCTACGTATATTAAGCATTTAATTGATGTTATCGGCGACAGGGACTTCTCGATTAATATGATTAGCAAGTCCGGTACGACGACTGAGCCGGCGATTGCGTTCCGCGTATTTAAGGAAATGATGGAGAAGAAGTACGGAAAAGAGGGCGCGGCAAAGAGAATTTATGCGACGACGGACAAGGCAAAGGGCTCTTTGAAGAACCTTGCGACAGAAGAGGGCTATGAGACATTTGTTGTTCCCGATGATGTCGGAGGACGCTTCTCGGTATTGACGGCGGTTGGTCTACTTCCGATTGCAGTGAGCGGTGCGGATATTGATAAGTTGATGGAAGGCGCGGCAAGCGGCAGAAAGCGCGCGTTGGAACTTCCGTTTGAGGAAAACGACGCAATGCAGTACGCGGCTGTCAGAAATATTCTTTTGAGAAAAGGCAAGGCAGTTGAAATTCTCTGCAATTACGAGCCGAGCGCACATTATGTTTCCGAGTGGTGGAAGCAGCTTTTCGGTGAGTCGGAAGGTAAGGATCAGAGAGGATTGTTCCCTGCAAGCGTTGACCTTACGACTGACC
>CAMWNY010000087.1 GCA_947175775.1 uncultured Lachnospiraceae bacterium
GAAATCCGATGCAAGCTTGCTTGCAAGAGGATTTTTGAACTTGGGACCCGCAAAATATCTTTTGACCCCAACATCATATTATAAAAGGAGATTATAAAATGAGAGAACAGATTTTATCAATTATAGAAAAGAACAGCAGGATTGATTTGCGGGAACTTGCAATTATTCTTGGTGTTGACGAAACAACAATTATCAATGAGATGCAGAAAATGGAGCAGGAGGGTGTAATCTGCGGATACCATACGCTGATTGACTGGGAAAAGACGGACGTGGAAAAGGTGAACGCGCTCATTGAAGTACGCGTCACGCCGCAGCGCGGAAACGGGTTTGACAGTGTAGCGGAGCGTATCTACAAGTATCCGGAGGTCCATGCGGTGTATCTGATTTCGGGCGGTTATGACCTGCTGGTGACGATAGAAGGGAAAACGCTCAAGGAAGTATCGCGTTTTGTGTCGGAAAAGCTTTCTACACTGGAAGCCGTTATCAGCACGGCGACGCACTTTATTTTAAAGAAATATAAAGACCACGGCACAATTCTCGGAACGAAAGAAACGGATGAAAGGATGCAGATAACACCATGAGAAATCCATTATCAAGTACCATTACACAAATAAAGCCTTCGGGTATCCGTAAGTTTTTTGATATTGTAAGCGAAATGAACGACCCTGACGTGATTTCACTCGGCGTCGGTGAGCCGGATTTTGAAACGCCGTGGCATATCCGTGACGAGGGAATCTATTCGCTTGAGAAAGGACGCACATTTTACACTTCAAATGCGGGACTTGTGGAGCTTCGGGAGGAGATTGGCAGATTTTTAAAACGAAGATATGATTTAAGCTATGACGCGAGAGAGGAAATTCTTGTGACAGTCGGCGGTTCGGAGGCGATTGACATTGCGCTGCGCGCGATGGTTGATCCGGGAGATGAGGTGCTTATACCACAGCCAAGCTACGTTTCCTATGAGCCGTGTGCTGTTCTTGCGGGCGCAAAGCCTGTGATTATTGAACTGAAGAATGAGAATCAGTTCAGACTAACTGCGCAGGAGCTTGAGGACGCGATTACCGACAAGACAAAGATTTTGATTTTGCCGTTCCCCAACAATCCTACGGGTGCAATTATGGAACGCAAGGATTTGGAGGCAATTGCCGAGGTCATTAAAAAGCACGATTTGTTTGTGCTTTCGGATGAGATTTATTCAGAGCTTTGCTATACGGAGAAACATGTTTCGATTGCGAATATTGACGGCATGTGGGAGCGCACGGTTTTGATTAACGGTTTTTCCAAGTCGCATGCGATGACGGGCTGGCGGCTTGGATATGCGTGCGCGCCGGCACATATTATCGAACAGATGTACAAGATACACCAGTTCTGCATTATGTGTGCGCCGACGACTTCGCAGTATGCGGCGATTGACGCGATGCGAAACGGCGATGAGGACGTGCAGAAGATGCGGGAGTCCTATAATCAGAGAAGGCGGTTTTTGGTACATGCGTTTCAGGAGATGGGGCTTTCGTGCTTTGAGCCGTTTGGGGCGTTTTACATATTCCCGTGCATCAAAGAATTTGGCATGACGAGCGATGAGTTTGCCATGAAATTCTTAGATGCGGAGAAGGTGGCGGTTGTGCCGGGCACGGCGTTTGGCGACTGCGGCGAGGGATTTTTGCGTATTTCGTATGCGTATTCGCTGGAGAAGCTCAAAGTTGCGATTGGGCGGCTGGAGCGGTTTGTCAAGAAACTTCGTGAGGAGAAAAAAGGATGATGAACATTGTGCTGCATCAACCTGAAATACCTGCAAATACAGGAAATATCGGACGAACCTGCGTTGCGGCGGGGACTGTGCTGCATCTGATAGAGCCGCTTGGGTTCCGCCTGACAGGCAAGGAGCTGCGCCGCGCCGGGATGGATTACTGGGAGCATTTGGATGTGCGCAGGTATATGAATTTTGAGGAATTTTTAGAAAAAAATTTTACGAATAATCCTGACGCAAAGCTTTGGATGGCGACGACAAAGGCGAAAAAGGTGTATACGGAAGCGGTTTTTGGCGAAAATGATTTTATCATGTTTGGCAGGGAGAGCGCGGGGATACCGGAAGAAATTCTTGTGGATTACGAGGATACCTGTATTCGGATACCGATGCTGGATAAGATTCGCAGCCTGAATTTATCAAACAGCGTGAGCATTGTTTTATATGAGGCGCTCAGACAGCAGGGATTTGAACATATGCAGCTGGAAGGAGCGCTGCATCATCAGGAGTGGCGGTCATAATGAAATTTTAGATTCTTTTAAAGGAACGCGATGATATGGCGTTCCTTTCTTGCAGGTGGTTGTGATATTTTCCTTGACCGTGCCCGTGCACGATGCTATAGTTATATTATAAATAATGGTTCGGAACGATAAAATTTCAATCAGTGAAAGGATGGGTGCGGTATGTATTACATAGGTGTGGATCTTGGAACTTCGGCAGTAAAACTTCTATTGATGGAGGGGAACGGAAAGATTGTGAATGTTGTGTCAAAGGAGTATCCCCTTTATTTCCCGAATCCGGGCTGGAGCGAGCAGAAGCCGGAAGACTGGTGGAGTGCGGTGAAAGAGGGCTTAAAGCTTTTGACACGCGAGTTTGATAAGACCAAAATTGCAGGTATCAGCTTCGGCGGTCAGATGCATGGGCTTGTCATTTTGGATAAGGACGACAATGTGATTCGTCCGGCAATCCTTTGGAACGACGGCAGGACGCAGGCGGAAACGGATTATCTGAACAATGAAATCGGGAAAGATAAGCTTTCCAAGTACACGGCAAATATTGCATTCACGGGCTTTACCGCACCGAAGATTTTGTGGGTAAAAAATAACGAGCCTGAAAACTTTGCAAAAATAGAGAAAATTATGCTGCCAAAAGATTACATTGCGTATATGCTGTCAGGCAGTTTCTGCACCGATGTGTCGGATGCGTCCGGTATGCTTTTGTTTGATGTGGAGCATAAGCGCTGGTCGAAGGAAATGATTGAAATTTGTGGTATTAAAGAGTCGCAGCTTGCAAAGATTTATGAGAGCTATGAGGTTGTCGGAACGTTAAAGTCTGATGTTGCAAAGGAGCTTGGCTTTTCGGAAAGCGTTAAGGTTGCGGCAGGCGCAGGCGACAATGCGGCAGCGGCAATCGGGACCGGAACGGTCGGCGATGCAAGATGCAACATTTCCCTTGGAACGAGCGGTACGATTTTTATTTCCAACAAGAGCTTTGGCGTGGATAAAAACAATGCGCTTCATTCGTTCGCACATGCGGACGGCAGCTATCATCTGATGGGCTGTATGTTGAGCGCGGCATCATGCAATAAATGGTGGATGGAGGATATTTTACAGACGACGGATTTTGCAAAGGAGCAGGAGCCGGTTACAGATGAAAAGCTTGGAAACAATCATGTGTATTTTCTTCCGTATCTCATGGGCGAGCGTTCTCCGCACAATGACGCGAATGCGAGAGGAACGTTTATCGGTATGACGATGGACTCTTCAAGAGCGGATATGTATCAGGCAGTGCTGGAGGGCGTAGCGTTTGCAATCCGCGATTCGTTTGAGGTGGCAAAGAGTCTCGGAATTGATATTCAGGCATCAAAAATCTGCGGCGGCGGTGCGAAGAGCCCTCTTTGGAAAAAGATTTTTGCGAATGTTTTGAATATTCGTCTTGATATTATCGAGAGCGAGGAAGGACCGGGATACGGCGGAGCAATTCTTGCGGCTGTGGCATGCGGTGAGTATGCGTCGGTTCAGGAAGCGGCGGACCGGCTTGTGAAAGTGGTAGATACAGTAGAACCTGACGCAGAGATTGCGAAGCGGTATGAGGAGCGGTATCAGAAGTTCAGGAAAGTGTATCCGGCGGTGAAAGGTATTTTTGCAGAGATTCAGTAGGAAATCGTTTTCCCTTGTTATTCGTCTTTTGGCATTTTTGACAAGGGAAAACTTTTTTTGTGTGCATTTTTCTGCGTGCAGCGGGTCAAACGCCAATATGCACAAGGATTACAAGGAAGTCCGGTTTTTCGTCCGGTTTTGCTGTTGCGCCCTGTATTGACGCGATTGTGGGCATATGGTAATATAATACGGATATTGCTGATTTTTGCGGCAGAATTTATATGGAGGGCAGGCAGATGAATTATTCAAATAAGCTTTTTAAACAGACTGGCGAAGTCGCTCCGGTCAATGGAGATTGTGAGCAGCATGATGAGATGAAGAGCGTTCAGAATTTGGAGACTGTCATCAATGAGGGTCTTCGCGTCGCCCTGCAGGAGGAGACACCCGACCGCACGCTGGAGGTGCTGTTGGAGCACTTGGGAAAAGCGCTGAACGGGGAGAGGACTTATATATTTGAACAGAACGCGTCCGGCTGCGACGACAATACATATGAGTGGGTTGCCGATGGGGTAGAGCCGGAAAAGGATAATCTTCAGAATGTTCCCCCTGAGGTATGTGCGGCCTGGTATCAGAATTTTAGTATCGGAGGACATATTGTTATTGAGGATTTGGAAGATATTCGGGAGACGGATCCCCTTCAGTATGAGAATTTGAAAAATCAGAACATACATTCTTTGGTGGTTGTTCCTCTTTATAATGGAGAAAAGATTTTAGGATTTTACGGTGTGGACAATCCGCCCGTGAAGTCTTTGGAATATGCATCGAATATGCTCCAAACGGCGGCATATTTTATTGTATCTTCCCTGAAACAGCGCAATTTGTTCCGTGAGCTTCAAAGGCAGGCAAGGCAGAGCCTGGAGGATATTTTGGAGGGTGCCAGGACCGGAATTTGGACAATCGAGCTGGAAGAAGGGTGCCAGCCAAGGATGTATGCGGACCGGACGATGCGGATTCTTTTAGGAGTAACGGATAAGATTGAACCGGAGGAGTGCTATCAGCACTGGTTTGAAAATGTTGAGCCGGACTATGTGGAAATGGTGCAGGAGGCAGTAAAAGAGATGCTGGAAACCGGACGTTCCGAGGTGATTTATCCGTGGCATCATCCTGAATTGGGAAAAATTTATGTCCGCTGCGGCGGTGTCCCTGACAAAACATTCACAAAACCGGGTGTCAGTCTGAACGGATACCACCAGGACATTACGGAGATTATGGTGACAAGAAAGAAACAGGAACAGGCGATTATGGAACTGTTGGAGAAGGTGAGATGGGCGAATTCGGCAAAGAGCGAATTTCTTTCCCATATGTCACACGATCTTCGTACGCCAATCAACGGAATCCTGGGAATGCTGGAAATCATGGAAAAAATTCAGGATGATCCCGAGCAGCAAAAAGCGTGCCGGAAGAAAATCCGTGTCTCAACGCAGCATTTGCTTTCTTTGGTGAACGACGTTCTTCAGGTCAGCAAACTTGAGACAGGAAGACTGGTTGAGGTGGAGGAGCCGTTTGATATTCATGAAATCTTGGAAGACTGCATTACAATTATGTCGGTTCAGGCGCAGGAGCGGAGGATTAGGCTTGAGCTGAAGGAGAGTGACCTGCAGCATGGCAGACTGATTGGGAATCCGCTGCATTTGAGGAAAATCCTGATGAATGTCATTGATAATGCCATTAAATATAACCGCCCTCACGGTTCCGTGTTTGTACAGGCAAAAGAGATTAGCTGCCAAAACGGGACTGCGAATTTCCTGTTTGTGATTGAGGATACGGGAATCGGAATTGGGGAGGAATTCAAAAATCACATTTTTGAGCCGTTTACCCAGGAGCAGCAAGACGCAAGAACACATTATAACGGCGTTGGTCTTGGCATGTCTATTATGAAAAAGCTGACAGATCAAATGAAGGGAACTGTTGAGATAGAGAGCCAGCCCGGCAAGGGCAGCGTGGTGCGCATTATGCTGCCGATTCGGGTTGATGGGACGTGGCGTGCGCAGCCTGTGGATGTGGAGCGCGATTTGCGAAGCAATATTGCCGGAATGCGTGTTCTTTTGGTGGAAGACAATGAGATTAACTGTGAAATTGTAGAGTTTATGCTGAAAGATGCGGGTGCAGAGGTTGTAACCGCAAATGACGGAAAAGCCGCCGTGGATATGTTTGTGCAATCGGCTCCGGGAACGTTTGACTGCGTGCTTATGGATTTGATGATGCCGGTTATGAGCGGATATGAGGCGACCCGTGTGATTCGCGGTTTGGAACGATCGGATGCAAAATCCGTGCCTATCATAGCGCTGTCGGCAAATGCATTTGAGGAGGACGTCACAATGGCAAGAGACGCCGGAATGAATGAGCATTTGGCAAAGCCGGTGGATATGGAGAGGATGTTTAAGGTCATAAGCCGTTTGAGGCGTTGACAGGAGGTATAAGAGCCGAGGGGCATTAGCAAAAATGCTGGTGCCCCTCGGCTTTTTGTATGGTAAATTTTTACGATGAAAATATGATTTGGTAAAATGTCCGCATATAAAGTAAAAACCCTCAAAAAATGTGCAGTTTCACGCAAGATAAAATAAAGTGGTGGAAACTTTTTTATAAAAAATCTATAATAGATACACATTAAATTTAAAAAATTGTGCAATTTTTGCACAAAAAAAATGAACCTCATGAGGGAAGGTTCAAACGAGGAAAGGAGTAGGTTACGAGCATGAGAAAAAAAGTGAAACAGTACATTCAAAAAAGTCTGTGCGGGATTTTGAGCGCGGCAATGATACTGACAAGTCTGTCAGTACCGGAGATGACGGCTTATGCGGCACAGCCTGGCGGGACGGAGGTGACTACGGAAGCACCTGAAGAATCGTCCGAGGAAGTGGTACGGGACGAGAATAAGGAAGAAGAAACTTCGACTCCGGAAACGGAAAGGACGATGTCTTCAAGCATTTCTAAGACTGAGGAAGATGAAGACGCATCTTCGCAAAGCAAGGAACGTGAAACGGAATCGACGGAGACACAGACAGCTTCGGAAGAAGAAAGTGAGACAGTTGTAAACGAAGAGAAAAATAAGACTGGTTTGGCACAGGAGAAATCCGAGAAGGAAGTGACTAATAGAGAGGGCGAACCAACAGAGGAAACCAATTATATTGTGGACGGTGACTTTAATCTTGACAATAATAATGACTGGGCAGATGGCAAATTCGGAAGTTGGGCGTTTATTAATGATTATTGGAGCAGTGTTACTTTAAAGGCAGACTGTTGGGCAGCAAATGTTGAAACAACTGCTGAAGATAATGGTGAATATGGTTTGGCTGTTTCTTATAACACTGACTTGCTAGAAGCATATACCTTTGAAATATACCAAACTATAAATAAAACACTGCCAGCAGGAACTTATAAGCTGACAGCATTCCTTAAAAATGGAACATCAGCAAAAGGGTTTCACGGAACAGCGTATAATGAAGAGAATCTGACTTATGCGTCCGATTCTTTAGCTTTGAAATCTACATGGGAAGAATTATCCTATGAGTTTGAAATCAAATCTGCGGTAACAGAATATGTTGTCGGTATTACTATTACTGCGGATGCGGGTGCATGGGTATGCCTTGACGATGTATCTTTGATTTGTACAAAGGAAGGCTCGGATGGATATACCTTACAGGAGCTGAAGATGTTATATGATCAGGCGGCAGCTTTGATTGAAGGAAAAAAGGAAGCAGACTTTAAAGAAGGTTATAGCGAATTAAAGTCTGTCTTAGAAACAACAAAGACACTAATTGATAATAACTCTACAGATACTGCCGCAATTTCAACTGCTTATGCAGAGTTGGAAACAGCTGTTAATAATCTAAAACTTGCAGACATTTCGGCAGCGTTTTATTATTATGGAGAAACGGGCAGTACGCTTGGCGCTGTTTCATGGAATTATACGGGAGTTAATTTGGAAGGTGATTGGTCAGGGGAGCAATGGCTGCTTAATGCCGGTACGAACTGGAGTGCGAGTGTTTGTCTTGTGAAAGAATCTGAGGATTATCCGGGATGGTATCGTGTTGATTTAAAACTTGATCCTTCAATAACAGATGACGGATTCGATATATACCAATTAGAAACGATAGAAAGTGAAGCAAAAAAGATATTTTCGTGTGACAAGGAATGGAATAACACTGAAATTTATAATAAACTGATTTCCGGTGACGCAACGGCTTATGCAGTTGGAAAAACAGGAATTGATTATAAGATAATTTATGAAAGCGAAGAAAATATAACCGTTGCAATGCGCAACGTCACATTGCACGTATATGACAGCGAAGGAACGCCTGCAATTGGTTATAAAGAAAGCCTTAAAGCACTTAATGATAATGGAGAAATAATAGACCTTATAGAAACAGAAAATGCAAGCGGTATTTCCTATTATAATATGGAACCCGATTCCGAAAACGACGGCTGGTATTCACTGACATTTTCCGTGCCGGCTGCCGACGAAACTACAGGTGAAGTCTGTGGATTATACTCTAAAAAGGCAGAAACATACGAAAGTGTTAAAATATTCACAAATAGCGAAATTGCGCCGGTTTTCAAGGGTGAAACCTATTATAAAAATGAGAAATTTTATGCATCTAAGGCACTTGCAGACGGCATTACGCTTGGTATGTTAAAGACCTTAATTACAGAAGCAGAAGCCAAAGCACAGGACGACTACACAGAAGATTCATGGCAGCCATTCAGCGAAGCCGTGAAAGCAGCACAGGACTTGGCAGCATCATTAAACGGCAAAGACGACACCTACATGGACGAGGAAGGCACAACTGCAATTACAGATGCATACAATGCCCTGAATGAAGCAATGGAAGGTCTA
>CAMWNY010000088.1 GCA_947175775.1 uncultured Lachnospiraceae bacterium
AAAATAATGGTCGTATTGCAACTTTTTTATGCCTTGTTATAATGTGTAGCGAAAGCGCTTCAGCCGTCCTCAAATACTTGAAATTATTCGCCCGACTGCATATAATTGTATGGCATGGATTAAGGAAAGGGTGAATGTAAATGTTCGCGTTTATTTTCGCTTCAGTACCCGATTAGTAAAATTACTTTTTTGTAATAATGGAAGGGGTTAGAATGAAAAAAATTTTTTTGGTTGAAGATGATAAGACAATTTCTAAAAATTTAATACTTTTGCTTCAGTCAGAGGGATTTACTGTCAGCCATGCTTCTACGCAGGCAGAGGCAGTCAGTATGTTGACAGAGTATAAATTTGACATGGCATTAGTAGATATTTCTTTGCCCGATGGAAATGGTTTTGCCGTCTGTACAGAAATTAAACAGACGCAGAATATTCCGGTTATTTTTTTAACAGCCTCCGGTGATGAAGCCAGTGTTGTTACCGGACTGAATATGGGGGCAGATGACTATATTACAAAACCATTCAGACCAAGGGAACTGATTGCAAGGATTGGAGCGGCTTTGCGTAAAGCAGACCGATTGCCAGTCATTTTTGACAGGAATGGACTATCTGTGGATACAGCCAGCGGCATTGTTCAAAAGAACGGGCAGGAGGTATTCCTTTCCGCCCTGGAATATCGTCTGTTATTAGTCTTTGTCAATAATCCGAAAAATATTATCACAAGGGACAAGCTGTTAGATGAGTTGTGGGATGTAACAGGAGAATTTGTAAGTAATAATACTTTAACAGTTTATATTAAGAGGCTGCGGGAAAAAATCGAAGACAATCCTTCAAAGCCACAGATTATCCTGACGGTTCATGGTACAGGGTATCGGTTGGGAGGCAGCTATGCTTCGTAATAAAGAAATCAGGCAGGCTGCCATATTGTTTCTTATAATCGTATTTATCGCTTCAACGGCAGGATTTAAGGTGAGTATGACGGCGGGAATACTGCAGCTTTTCTCGGCTGTCATATTGGGAATAGTATTTTATGTGTTCACAAAGGCACGCTATAAGAAGATCGCACAGCTATCAGAGCAGATTGATTTGGTGCTGCATAATTCGGAACATTTATATATCAGTGAAGTTGAGGAAGGCGAGCTTTCTATTTTACAGAGCGAGATTGTGAAAATGACTTTGCGAATCCGGGAGCAGAATAATGAGCTAAGGAAAGAAAAAAAACATCTTGCAGATTCTCTTGCAGATATTTCACATCAGCTTCGCACTCCGCTTACATCAGTGAATATTATTTTGTCATTATTAGAAAAGGATACAGAGAAAAAAGAACAAAAAGTATTGATAAGAGAAGCCGGGGAATTATTTGGGCAGATGGATTTTTTGCTTTCTTCCTTGCTGAAGCTGTCTCGCTTGGATGCTGGAATCGTGATGTTCAAAAAGGAACGGATAAATATAAGCAATTTAGTAACCGTTTCACTGCGTCCTTTTCTAATCTCAATGGAACTGCATAATATTCATATACAGACTGATATACCAAAGGAACTTGATATTTCAGGTGATTTCTGGTGGCTTTCAGAAGCATTTCAAAATATTATTAAAAACAGTATAGAGAGTGTTGGTGATAATGGGAAAATTAAAATTGGCTGCGTGGATAATCCGATATTTACAGAAATTACATTCCACGATGATGGGGCGGGATTTAAAAAGGAAGATTTGCCGCATTTATTTGAGCGTTTCTACCGGGGAAAAGATGCGGATGCAACGGGATATGGAATCGGGCTTGCCCTCTGTAGAAACATTATCATGCAGCAGAGAGGAACTATCTCAGCCAAAAATAATCCACAAGGCGGGGCTGTTTTTTCCGTCCGCTTTCTAAAGTGACATATTTCTGATGAAAATGTGACAAATCAGTCACAAAAAAGTCACGGAAATGTAAGTTCAAAATCTTATGATATGAGTAAACAACAGATGTAACATGAAGAGTGTCATTTGCTGTTAGAAAAGATAAAGGAGGCTCATATAATGGAGTTTTTGAAAATTGAGGACTTGTGCAAAGTCTACGGCAAGGATGAAAATATGGTCACAGCATTAGACCACGTATCCTTAAATATTGAAAAGGGTGATTTTACTGCTATTATTGGCACTTCCGGCTCAGGGAAATCTACTCTGCTCCATGCGATTGCAGGGGTGGATATTCCGACAAGCGGGAAGATTTATTTGGACGGGCAGGATATATATGCCCAAAGCAGTGAAAAACTTGCTATATTCCGCAGGCGGCAGGTGGGATTAATTTATCAGTTCCATAATCTGATACCTACGCTTAATGTGGTAGAGAATATTACACTGCCCATTCTCATGGATAAAAGGACAGTCAACAAAGAAAGGTTGGAAGATTTGCTGGAACTATTGGGACTACAGGATAGAAAGACGCATCTGCCAAACCAGCTTTCAGGCGGACAGCAGCAACGGGTTGCCATTGGGCGTGCCCTGATGAACGCACCGCAGGTGTGTTTGGCGGATGAACCGACGGGCAATTTGGACAGCCGTAATGGACAGGAGATTATTCATCTCCTAAAAGAAAGTCACCGGAAATATCACCAATCACTGATTGTTGTTACCCATGATGAAAATATTGCGTTACAGGCAGACCGAATTATCAGCATTGCAGATGGAAAAGTGGTAAGGGATGAGAGGCAGGTGGTGCGGTCATGAATATTTTTCATAAGGTTGCGTTACAGGGATTAAAGAAAAACCGTACCCGTACACTTGTGACCGTAATCGGTGTGGCATTGTCTGCTGCTTTATTTACTGCGGTTGCCACTTTTGGAACATCTCTTTTACAGTATTTGATCAATGGCTCAATAGCCAAGTGCGGCAGCTGGTACATTGATTTTGTGGATGTGGATTCGGATTTTGTGCAAAAAAGGATGGCAGATTCTGAGGTTACGGATGCAGTAACATTTGAGAATATTGGTTATGCGTTGCTTGACGGCGCAAAAAGCACCGAAAAACCTTATTTGTTTGTTGCCGGTTTTTCAGATGAAACATTTGACAGGCTGCCAGTTACACTTATTTCCGGCAGGCTTCCGCAGAATGATACGGAAGTTATCATTCCGAATCATATTTCCATTAAGGCGGATGTGAGGCTGCCGGTAGGAGAGCCGATTCGTATTGCAGTTGGCAATCGTGAAGAGGGCGGTAACATCTTGACGCAGCACGATCCATACATCAGTGGTGAAGTACTGAATATTGTGGGAGAAAAAAACTATACGGTCGTCGGAGTTTATGAAAGAGCCGGATTTGAAGAACACGATTCACCGGGTTATACGTTAATCACGAGAACAGATATTATGAACGAGGCGGGGCGCTACAGTCTGTTTCTTACGCTGGACAGTCCACAAAAAGTGAATGAATATGGAATCCGTTTTGCGGGTTTGTTTCCTTTTGCTCTGAATGAAGATGTACTGCGTTTTTACGGTGTGTCAGAAAATACCCTGTTTAATGCCGTTATGTTTGCGGTTGGAGGAGTATTGGCTGCAATTATTATGATAGGGTCTGTTTTCCTGATTTATAACTCATTTCATATTTCCTTGAATGAACGTGTTCATCAGTTTGGCATTCTTATGTCAGTAGGGGCAACGGCAAGGCAGTTAAAAAGCGCTGTTTTGTTTGAAGGTTTTTGCATTGGCGTGCTCGGCATTCCGTTAGGTGTGGCTGCCGGTATTGGGAGCGTTGCCTTGGCACTGCCTGTTGTTGGAAAAAACTTTGCAACGATTTCTGCCAGTAATGTACCGCTTAAATTGACGGTTTCCATAACGGCGCTTGCTGCCGCAATAGCAGTCAGTTTGGTCACAATTTTGATTTCAGCATATATTCCGGCAAGAAAAGCGGCGGCTGTTCCTGTAATGGAATGTATCCGCCAGACTGGTGAAATTAAGACAGAAGCAAAGGACGTTGTGATTTCCAAATTTTCCAAACGTGTTTATGGTTTGGAGGGAATACTGGCGCTTAAAAATTTCCGTAGGAACAAGCGGCGCTATCGCAGTGTCATATTATCCCTGACTTTAAGTGTTGTGTTGTTTGTAGCAGGAAGCGCTTTTAGCAGTACCCTGAAAGGAATGTCAAAGGAGTTAACAGTCGAGGCTGATGGCGATATTTCGTTTTATGCTAAGGAAATGCCGCAGGACGAACTTCTTGCACTGCATGACATTCTGAAAAAAGTCGATGGGGTAAGTAAGAGTACATGGCAGAGTAATTTGATTTATTCGGGGAGCGTAGAAGGGATTCCCGATGATTTTGCCGACGGTCAGTATCAGTTGGAGGGTAACATACCAATCTATGCCCAGTTTATAGAAGATGCTGTATATTATGAATTTATAGAAAGTCTTGGGTTTTCGAAAGAAGAATACATGGGACAGGATGCAAAAAGCCTTGCTGTTATTGCGGATACTTCCCAACACAAGACTTTTTTCACGGGGCAGGAACTAAAGTTCATCCTTTCTTCTTCTATAGGTTCTATGGGTGAGCAGGTAAAAACAGTCAGGACAACTGTGGTGGATAATTATCCTTTGGATACGCTCCCATTTGACTCCATGCCGCAATATTTATTTCTTATGGTTATTCCGTGGTCAATGAATAGTGAATTTGATGGATTAGAGGGAATTTCCAAATCAGGTCTGACTTTTTGGGCAGATTCCCCTGCACAGACAATGTCGCAGATTCAGTCCGAGATTACAAATTCAGGGATTGTATGTGATTATACGCTGATTAATCTTTCTTCGGCAGTTGATTTGTTCCGCAGCATGACTTTTGTTGTAGATGTATTTACTTATGCATTTGGCGCTATGATTTCGCTGATTGCAGTCGCAAATGTATTTAATACCATTTCAACGAATATCCGCATCAGGAGGAGGGAACTGGCCATGCTGCGTTCCGTCGGAATGTCGGAACGGGGTTTTGACAGGATGATGAATTTTGAATGTTTCTTTTATGGGCTGCATACCCTCTTGTACGGAGTGCCGATTGCAGGCATTCTTTAGTGGATGATTTACAAAGCGCTGGTAATGAGTGAGCAGCTTGAGGGATTTGCGTATCATTTCCCATGGCAAAGTATGACAGTCAGTGTATTTGGTGTATTTGGTATCGTTTTTATTACGATGCTGTATGCCATTCATAAAATCAGGAAGGAAAATATCATTGATGCGCTTAGGGATGATATGGCTTAAAACAGATAATTAAGAAAATCTGCCAGGCTGATATGTTGCTGTCAAAAAAAGATGACAAGCAGGGGAAAGAATGCTATAATGTTATGTAAAGTTTTTTGACTAGGGGGAGATATTATGGCATCTGCGTCAGGTAGAAGCACGCCGAAAAGCAGAACAAATGCAGCGAAGGGAAAATCAAAAAATACAGGAAGGAGTACGAATACACGAAGAAAAAAGAGGAATCATGTAGATATTGCGGTAAAAAATGAGGTTATGCTGATTGTCATTTTTGCCGCAGCGATTTTTACGTTTTTGTGTGTGACAGGAATTATTCACGGTACGGCAGCGGGCGGTGTCAAAAATGTAATGTTTGGATTGTTTGGTCTTTTGGCATATGTTGTGCCGATTATTATATTTTTGGGCTTTGCTTTTGGTATTTCCAATCGGGGGAATACGGTAGCCGTAGTAAAGCTTGTGAGTGGCGGCGTACTGGTATTCTTGGTTGGTATCCTGTCATTTATGCTGATGAAGCAGGATCTTTATATTACAGGCGAATCACTTATGAAGGATCTTTATCAAAGTTCGGTTGATAAGCGCGGCGGCGGCGGTGTTGTGTTCGGGCTTTTGGCTTACGGTCTGTATAAGCTGATTGGCTTTGGCGGAACATTGTTTGCCGTACTTGTGCTTGCAATTATTTCGATTGTTTTTATCACGGAAAAGAGTTTCCTTTCAGGCGTGAAAAAGGGCGGTGCGTATCTGCTTGAGTCGGCTAGAGAAGATGCAGTCAGAATGCGCGAATATCGGGAGTCTTTGCGGGAGGAGTATGCCCGGGAAGATGATTTTGCGGATTATGATGAGGAGGAATACGAGGAGGAACGAGCTCCCAAAAGGCAGCGTGCGGACAGGAGCCGGCAGACGTCCCGCAGGACGCAGAATGTTGTGAAGGAGGAGGCAGAACAAAAGCAGCGCAGAACAGATAAAAAGACAAGAGGGGTTTTATCGAGTGCGGCGATTAATTTAAAGGCAGAAAAACCGTCGGATGAAGTAAGGCAGGATATTCATGAGATTACAATTCTTGATGAAATCATGGAACCGGAGGTATTTGAGGAGGATATACGCGTAAAGCCCTGTAACGCAACGGATTGGAGCATGCCGCACGGTATTCAGGAAGAAGCGGTGCAGGAAGTTTTTGAGGAAGAATACTTTGAACCGGAAACGGACTCATTTTCTTTTGAAAGCCGCTTTGGCGCTCCGCTTGCAGAGGAGGACTTGGAGCAGATGCCGGAGCCTGTGACGGAGGATACCGTGTTTGAACCGGTTCAGGAAGCGCCCTTGCAGGCAGAGGAACCTGCAGCGTTTCCGAGAGAGGAACGGGCAGATATTGCCAAGGAAGAAATAAAAATACAGGAGCATGTCCAAAATGCCGGAGAACAGCCTGTCAGACAGTATGTATTTCCGCCGATTAGGTTGTTGAAAAAAGGAGAAGGAAAAAAAGGGGATTCGACAAACCAGTTAAAAGAGACTGCGTTAAGGCTGCAGCAGACGCTGCAGACGTTCGGTGTCCGCGTGACGATTACGGACATCAGTCAGGGACCTTCCGTTACGCGCTATGAAATGCAGCCGGAGCAGGGGGTAAAGGTCAGTAAGATTGTCGGTCTTGCGGACGATATTAAACTGAATCTTGCGGCAACGGATATTCGTATTGAAGCGCCGATTCCGGGAAAGGCGGCAGTCGGCATTGAGGTGCCGAACAAGGAAAACAGCGCTGTGGCGCTGCGTGATTTGATTGAGTCGGATACGTTTAAGAATTTTTCGTCAAACCTTGCGTTTGCGGTGGGAAAAGATATAGCAGGACAGACCGTTGTGACGGATATTGCAAAAATGCCGCATGTGCTGATTGCAGGTGCGACAGGCTCGGGGAAGTCGGTGTGTATCAACACGATTATTATGAGCATTTTGTATAAGGCAGACCCGTCCGACGTAAAGATTATTATGATTGACCCAAAGGTAGTGGAGTTGAGTGTATATAACGGCATACCGCATCTGATGATACCGGTTGTAACGGACCCGAAAAAGGCGTCTGCGGCATTGAACTGGGGTGTGACGGAAATGGACGACCGCTACCGGAAATTTGCGGAGCTTGGCGTCAGGGATTTGAAAGGCTACAATGCGGCTGCCGCACAGGGGAAGCTTTTGCCTGACGGTCAGCCTGTACAGAAGCTTCCGCAGATTATCATTATTGTGGACGAGCTTGCGGATTTGATGATGGTGGCATCGGGAGAGGTTGAGGCAAGTATCTGCCGTTTGGCACAGCTTGCAAGAGCATGTGGAATTCATTTGGTTATTGCGACGCAAAGACCTTCTGTGGACGTTATCACGGGACTGATTAAGGCGAATATGCCAAGCCGTATTGCGTTTAGTGTGTCCAGCGGCGTGGATTCGCGTACCATACTGGATATGAACGGTGCGGAAAAGCTGCTTGGAAAGGGCGATATGCTGTTTTATCCGCAGGGATATACAAAGCCTGCGAGAGTACAGGGGGCGTTTGTGTCCGATTCAGAGGTTTCGGACGTGGTGGATTTCCTCAAAAACCAAATGCTTGGAAATACATACAGCAATGAGATTGAGGATAAAATCAAGACCATTCAGGGTTCTGGCGGGGTGTCTGGTGCATCCGGCGGCGGAGGCAGCGACACGGATGCATATTTTGCGGAAGCAGGTAAGTTTGTGATTGAAAAGGACAAGGCTTCCATCGGCATGCTGCAAAGAGTGTTTAAGATTGGCTTTAACAGGGCGGCGCGTATTGTCGACCAGCTTGAGGATGCCGGTGTGGTCGGCGCTGAGGAAGGCACAAAGCCGCGGCGCATTCTGATGAGCATGGAACAGTTTGAGAACTATTTGGAAGAAAACGGATAATAAAATAAGGAATGAGCAGACTCATTGGAAATTAAAACAGTCACAAAATTTTAATGGACAGTGAGCCTGATTAATGTTATTCTATTAAAATAGGGAAAAGTGCAGAATGGGAGAATGGAGACTTTTATGAAATCTGATATAGAAATTGCGCAGAGCGCCAAACTGCTTCCGATTACACAGGTGGCAGCAGCGCTTGATATAGATGCCGATGATTTGGAGCTTTATGGGAAGTATAAGGCAAAAATATCGGACGAATATTTGGAAAGAAT
Organism: uncultured Lachnospiraceae bacterium; assembly: GCA_947175775.1. Classification (GTDB taxonomy): domain Bacteria; phylum Bacillota; class Clostridia; order Lachnospirales; family Lachnospiraceae; genus COE1. Next base: position 8,384 of record CAMWNY010000088.1, read on the forward strand.
TGCGGACCGTGAGAACGGAAAGCTGATTTTGGTGACTGCAATCAATCCGACACCTGCCGGAGAGGGAAAGACGACGACCAGTGTTGGTTTGGGGCAGGCGTTGGGAAGGCTTGGAAAAAAGGCGGTGATTGCGCTTCGGGAACCGTCTTTAGGACCGTGTTTTGGCATTAAGGGCGGCGCTGCGGGCGGCGGAATGGCGCAGATTGTCCCGATGGAGGACTTAAACCTTCATTTTACGGGAGATTTTCATGCGATTACTGCGGCAAACAATCTTTGCGCGGCATTGCTTGACAACCATATTCAGCAGGGAAACGCGCTTAGAATTGACACAAGGCAGATTG
>CAMWNY010000089.1 GCA_947175775.1 uncultured Lachnospiraceae bacterium
ACATTGTATCAGCACTGACAAGACAAAAAATGTGTCCACCGTTAGAGAACAAAAATCTGCTGTTAGTGTATGAGAATGCAGTTGAAAAAGCAATAGGCGAAGCAAAAGCATACCGTGACAAAGGGTATGCGACGGTGCTTATGAAACGCGAAAAAGAAAAGCAGTGCTACACAAAATTTGCCGAAGAAAACAATTTTTCGCAGGTGATTTTTATATCCGAATAGAAAGGCGAACAAAACTATGAACAATACAACCAATAGCATAAGATACCTTACTTTTGCACTCGGAAAGGGAAGGCTTGCAAGTAAAACACTTGAGCTGTTTGAAAAGATTGGGATTACTTGTGAGGAAATGAAGGATAAGGATTCGAGAAAGCTTATTTTTGTAAATGAAGACCTGAAACTGAAATTTTTCCTTGCAAAAGGCTCAGACGTTCCCACTTATGTGGAATACGGCGCTGCTGACATCGGTGTTGTGGGAAGCGATACCATTATGGAAGAAAACCGAAAAGTATACGAGGTGCTTGACTTAGGATTTGGAAAATGCCGTATGTGCGTGTGCGGTCCCGCTTCAGCGCGTGTTTTGTTACAGCACCATGAAATGATACGGGTGGCAAGCAAATATCCCAAAATCGCGAAAGATTATTTTTATAATCAGAAGCATCAGACGGTGGATATTATTAAGCTTAACGGCTCCGTGGAGCTTGGACCGATTGTGGATTTAAGTGATGTCATTGTTGACATTGTGGAGACAGGTTCTACACTCAGGGAAAACGGGCTTGAGGTTTTGGAGGAAATCTGTCCGCTCTCAGCGCGCATGATTGTCAATCAGGTTAGCCTGAAAATGGAAGCGGACCGGATAAAAAAACTGCTTGAGGCACTCAAGGAAGTAGTGTAAAAGGTAAGAGAGGGAAAATGTTATGAGAATTGTAAATTTGACAAATGAGACGAAGCAGAACCTTTTGGAAAATCTATTAAAACGAAGCACCAATGATTACGGTGATTATGAAGCCATTGTTGCGGATATTATCGAGAATGTAAAAACACGTAAGGAGGAGGCAATTTTTGAATATTCCCTAAAGTTTGACAAATGTTTAACGACAAAAGAGACTTTTCAGGTCACAAAAGCAGAGATTGATGCGGCGTACGCAGAGATTGACGCGCAGTTTATTCAAGTGATGAAGGCTTCCGCAGAAAATATCCGTGTTTATCATGAAAAACAGAAACGCAACAGTTGGTTTGACGCTAAAGAGGACGGAACGATTCTCGGACAGAAAATCACGCCAATGCAGACGGTCGGCGTGTACGTACCGGGAGGAAAGGCGGCTTATCCGTCGACAACGCTGATGAATGTTATTCCCGCAAAGGTAGCGGGTGTACCGAATATTATTATGACGACGCCTGCGGGAGCAAACGGTAAGGTTAATCCCGCAACGCTTGTTGCCGCAGATATTGCGGGAGTGGATATGATATTTAAAGCAGGCGGCGCACAGGCGATTGCGGCTCTTGCGTATGGTACGCAGCTGATTCCGAAGGTGGACAAGATTGTCGGTCCCGGAAATATTTTTGTGGCGCTTGCAAAGAGAGCCGTTTACGGTCATGTCAGCATTGATTCGATTGCAGGTCCTTCCGAAATCCTGGTACTTGCGGACGAAAGTGCGACACCGCGCTATGTTGCGGCGGATTTGCTTTCACAGGCAGAGCATGACGAGCTGGCGTCTGCAATTTTGATTACGACAAGTGCAGAGCTTGCAAAACAGGTTTCCGATGAAGTGGACAAATTTGTCGAAGTGTTGGAGCGAAAGGCAATTATACAGGAATCCCTTAATAATTATGGCTATATTCTTGTAGCAAAGGACATGGATATGGCAATTGACGCTGCAAACGAAATTGCATCGGAGCATCTTGAGATACTGACCAAAAATCCGTTTGATACCATGACGCGCATTCGAAATGCGGGGGCAATCTTTCTCGGTGAATATTCATCGGAGCCGTTGGGAGATTATTATGCAGGTCCTAATCATGTGCTTCCGACAAACGGAACGGCAAAATTTTTCTCTCCGCTCAATGTGGATGACTACGTGAAAAAATCAAGCATTATTTCTTATTCAAGGGAAGCGCTTGCAAAAGTACATGAGGATATTGAGCTGTTTGCGACAAAAGAGGGGCTTACGGCACATGCAAATTCCATTCGTGTGCGGTTTGAAGAAAAATAAGAAACGAGGTATGGTATGAGCAGAAGCGCAACAATCAACAGAACGACTAAGGAAACGGACATCTCCATGAAAATCGAGTTGGATGGAACAGGAAAATCAGAAATAGACACTGGTATAGGCTTTTTTAACCATATGCTGGAAGGCTTTGCAAAGCACGGTTTTTTTGACCTTGCTGTAAACATTAAGGGAGATTTGGAGGTTGACGGTCATCACACGGTGGAGGATGCCGGAATTGTGCTTGGAACCGCAATCAGGGATGCCGTAGGCGACAAGAAGGGCATCAGGCGTTACGGCTATTTTATTCTCCCGATGGACGATGCGCTTGCACTCTGTGCGGTTGATTTATGCGGCAGACCTTATTTACAGTTTGACTGTGAGTTTCCAAGCCGCATGACAGGCGATTTTGACACCGATTTGGTGAAAGAATTTTTCTATGCCGTTTCATACAGCGCGGCAATGAACATTCATATCAAAATGCTAAGCGGCGAGAACAGCCATCATATGATAGAAGCGGTTTTCAAGGCATTTGCAAAGGCGCTTGATATGGCAGTGGCTTATGATGAACGCATCAGTGACGTGCTTTCCACGAAAGGAAGCTTATAGGTTGAAAAATCGGAGATTTTTCAACCGGAAAATTTGTGCAAAAGCACAAATTTGTAAAATGCGAAAGGTTTACAGGATTGGAAACGATGAGAAAATTAGCGTTAAGCGATGAGATTTTATTAAACATAGAAAAACCTGCAAGATACATCGGAAACGAAGTAAACAGCGTAATGAAAGACAAAAACAGCGTGGACATCCGTTTTGCGATGTGTTTTCCTGATGTGTACGAAATTGGTATGTCCCACCTTGGAATACAGATTTTATATGACATGCTCAACCGCTATGAAGATACATGGTGCGAGCGTGTGTATTCTCCGTGGCCTGATTTGGACAGCGTGATGCGCGCGCGCAATATTGCGCTTTTTGCATTAGAGTCGCAGGAAAACATTAAAGATTTTGACTTTTTGGGCATTACCATACAGTATGAAATGTGTTATACGAACATTCTTCAAATCTTGGACCTCTCACAAATCCCGTTTCATGCATGTGACAGGGACTGGGATTGTCCGATTGTGATTGGCGGCGGTCCGTGCGCCTACAATCCGGAGCCGATTGCAGACTTTTTTGATATTTTTTACATTGGAGAGGGTGAAACACAATACAGACCACTGCTTGATTTATATAAAAAATGCAAAGCTGAGGGCTGTTCGAGAAAAGAATTTCTTATAAGAGCATCACAGCTTCCAGGCTTATATGTGCCTCAGCTTTATGAGGTCACTTACAACGAGGATTACACAATTAAGGCATATACACCCACTGTCGACGGTGTTCCGGCAACCGTACGAAAAGAGATTGTTTCGGACCTTACAAATACTGTTTATCCCCAAAAACCGGTTGTACCGTTTATTAAATGTACGCAGGACAGGGTTGTATTGGAAATCCAACGCGGCTGCATCCGGGGCTGCCGGTTCTGTCAGGCGGGACAGATTTACCGCCCTGTCAGGGAACGCGATGTGAACATGCTCAAAGAATATGCCGTAAAAATGCTTGAAAATACAGGATATGAGGAAATTTCACTCAGTTCGTTAAGCTCAAGCGACTATTCGCAGCTTGAGGAGCTTGTTACGTTTCTGATTGAGCGTTGTAAAGAAAAGAACGTGAATATTTCGCTTCCCTCACTGCGTATTGACGCGTTTTCACTTGATGTTATGGAAAAAGTTCAGGATGTAAAAAAGAGCAGCCTGACTTTTGCACCGGAAGCGGGAAGTCAGCGGCTTCGAAATGTAATTAACAAAGGATTGACTGAAGAAGTCATTTTAAAGGGCGCGGCGCTTGCCTTTGAGGGTGGCTGGAACCGGGTAAAATTGTACTTCATGCTTGGACTTCCAACGGAAACGGATGAAGATATCCGGGGAATTGCAGAATTATCTGATAAGATTGCGATGGCATACTATGACACGGTTCCGAAAGAAAAGCGCAATGGAAGAGTGCAGATTGTCGCAAGTACCTCCTTTTTTGTGCCGAAACCGTTCACCCCGTTTCAGTGGGCGCCGCAGTGTACAAAAGAAGAATTTTTGGAGAAAGCATACACTGCTAAGCACGCCATTATGGAACAGTTAAACCAAAAGAGCATTAAGTATAACTGGCATGAGGCGGACGCGAGTGTTATGGAGGGGATTCTTGCCCGCGGAGACAGACGGCTTTGCACACCGATATTAAAGGCATATCAAAAGGGCTGTATCTTTGACGCATGGGGGGAATATTACAAGCATGACGTTTGGATGGAAACATTTACCGAGTGTGGCATTGACACGGCGTTTTATACGACGAGAGCACGCAGTCTTGATGAAATTTTTCCGTGGGACTTTATTGACTGTGGCGTGACGAAAGAATTTTTAAAGAGCGAGTGGCAAAGGGCACTGCATGAAGAGGTGACAAAAAACTGTAAAGAACAGTGCAACGCCTGCGGCGCGGCAAGCTTTCAATGCGGAATCTGTACGATGAAAAGGAGTTCGTAAAACTATGAAACTGAGAGTAAAATTTTCGAAGCACGGCGTGCTCCGGTTTATCGGGCATCTTGACGTGATGCGCTATTTTCAGAAAGCAATACGGCGTGCAGGTATTGACATTGCATATTCCGCGGGATTTAGTCCGCATCAGATTATGTCCTTTGCGGCTCCTTTGGGCGTCGGGCTGGAAAGTAACGGAGAATACATGGACATTGAAGTGAATTCATTGACAAGCTCCAAAGAATTTGTGAAGGCATTAAATGCCCAAATGGCGGACGGTATTGAGATTTTGGAGGCAAAGCTTTTGCCGGAAACTGCCGGAAACGCGATGGCAAGTGTAGCGGCGGCGCGTTATGCGGTTGCGTTTCGGGAAGGATATATACCGGCATTTTTGACCAATCCAGTCATAGTTGACTTTTGTGGTCAATCCGAAATCATTGTTGCAAAACAGACAAAAAAAGGGGAAACAACGTTTGATCTGAAGCCTTTTTTATATGAATGCACTTATGACGAAGAACAAAACATGCTGTATTTTACGGTGGATGCAAGCAGTTCGGGAAATGTAAAACCTGCTCTTTTGCTGAAAGCGGTTTATGACAGATGCAATGCGGAATTTGACGAATTCGCATTTCTTATTACAAGAGAAGAAACGTATTTAAATATAGGAACGCAGGAGTCCATGCAGCTTAAACCGTTGGGTTTTATAGGGAGTGACTATTGATGACCGAAATGCGTTATGTCCTGACAGAATACCAAACAGGCGTATTGTCTTTTCTGTGGGATACAAAGACAAACAAAATGGAGACTGTAAACTTTACACAAAGTGCGAATGACGATGCAAAAATCGGCGATATTTTTGTCGCAAAGGTATCAAACGTCGCAAAGCAGATTAATGCGGCATTTATTGATTATGCACCGAATAAAAAAGGTTATCTGCCGATTTTAACTGATGCCATTCCGGTGATTACAAACCGCAAATATGACGGACGGATTTTAGCGGGCGATGAGATTTTGGTGCAGCTTGAAAAGGAAGCCGTTCGCACGAAAGAACCTGTGTTTACCATGAATTTATCGCTTGCAGGCAAGTATTGTGTGGTATCATATGCCAACACGTATAAAGGTGTATCAAAAAAGTGCTCAAAACAGGAAAGGAATTGCCTGCGTGCCGCCATTCCGCAGGACATTCCTTACGGCGTCGTGGTGCGCACGAATGCAGCATCGCTTCTTGATGCCTCTGATATGGAAACCTCTGAGATGCAGGATGTATTGCAGCCTGTTACGGATGAAATCCTGGAGTTCAATCTTAAAATGTCCCTGTTGCTTCAGGAAGGTATTCATAGAACCTGCTACAGCCGGATATGGCAGTCTGTGCCGTCTTATCTGACAAATATGCGTGACATCGCAGGCAGTTATCAGCAGATTGTTACGGACAGCAAGAAAATTTATGAAGAATTAAAGGACTTTGTAACGCATTATATGCCTAAACAGCTTTCTGATATTACGCTGTATCAGGATGCTGATTATCCGCTGCAAAAGCTTTATCGTGTGGAAACGCAGCTTGAGGAGCTGCTTGCAAAGAAAGTATGGCTGAAATCCGGCGCATATCTTGTGATAGAAAAAACGGAAGCTATGTATGTCATTGATGTGAATTCGGGAAAAAATATCACAAAAAAAGACAATGCCGCATATATTGTTCAGATTAATATGGAAGCCGCCGAAGAAATTATGCGGCAGATACGGCTTCGGAATCTGAGCGGAATGATACTCGTTGACTTTATCAACATGGAAGATCTGAAAAAAGATTTTGCGCTTTTACAGCAGTTACGGACACTTGCAAAAAAAGACCGTGTATTGACTACGGTGGTCGATGTTACCGCGCTTGGGCTTGTGGAGATTACCCGCAAAAAGACAACGAAATCCCTGTATGAACAGTTGCTGAAATAAATCGTAAGCAGTGGTTTTTCATGGCTTGATGCTGGTAACAGGAAGCCGAAGTCTGAACTGTTACAGGAAAGTAGGAAAGTAGGAAAAATTAGCGTTTTTTACTTGACATGAAAAGAATGAAATGCTATTATTTATGAGTATGCCGCATAACGAGGTTAAAGAGTATTTTATGATACCACCAAAGTTAGCGAGTAAATATTTAGGAGGTGCAATATGTACGCAATTATTGCAACAGGTGGAAAGCAGTACAAGGTTTCTGAAGGAGATGTCATCAAGGTAGAAAAGCTTGACGCGGAAGTAGGAAACACTGTAACGTTTGACGAAGTGATTGCTGTCAGCAATGATTCTCTGAAAGTAGGCGCGGAAATTTCCGGCGCATCTGTTTCGGCTACTGTTATGGAGCAGGGCAGAGGCAAGAAGATTATTGTCTACAAGTACAAGAGAAAGACAGGCTATCACAAGAAAAACGGTCATAGACAAGCATACACTCAGGTTAAGATTGATAAAATCAACGCTTAATTAAGATGTTGTTTCGTTAATAGTATGACTACAGTCGTAATTTTTAAATCCAAAGACAGTTATAAAGGCTTTACCTGTACGGGGCACGCAGAGTTTGCCGAGGCAGGAAAAGATATTGTATGTGCATCCATTTCCGTTTTGGTTATCAATACGCTCAATGCGATTGAACAGTTTGCCAATGAGAAAACTGATGTTACGGCAGAGGACGGTGTTATTGAATGCCGTTTCCAAAATGACATCAATGATAAGACAAAACTGCTGATGGATACGATGTTACTGGGTTTAAAAGACATTGAAAAAAACTATGGAAAGCAGAACAAAAAATGCTTTTTCAGACTTACAATTGAGGAGTTAAGTTGAAAAATCTTCGGTTTTTCAACTGGCAGATTTGTGTCCTGACGCAAATTTGATAGCATTAAGAAGGGAGGCAACAACAATGATGAATTTAGATCTTCAGTTTTTTGCTCATAAAAAGGGAGTTGGTTCTACAAAGAACGGTAGAGATTCCGAGTCTAAAAGATTAGGTGCAAAGAGAGCGGACGGTCAGTTCGTTAAGGCAGGTAACATTTTATACAGACAGCGTGGAACAAAAATCCATCCGGGTGTAAATGTTGGCAGAGGCGGCGACGATACATTGTTTGCATTGGTAGACGGTGTACTCAGATTTGAGAGAAAGGGTCGCGATCGGAAGCAGGCTTCTGTTTATCCTGTAGAGGAGAAATAGGACGACATACACGATGCACAAAAGGCTTCAGGATTTACCTGAAGCCTTTTTATGCACACGGCACCCAAAGGAAATATGTCATCAAACCGATAAATCGGTTCGCTGACGGGTGCCCGGCGCGACGAGTAGGGGAAGATGAATCTTCTCTACTCGATTGCACAGACCCGTGTAAAGAAATTTGCTGCTTCGGCAGTGCACAGGTCGGTCACATGATTCTTACGCAATTCTAACATGGAGGATGATTAATGTTTGCAGATAGGGCAAAAATATATATCAGGAGCGGCAAAGGCGGCGACGGACATGTTTCGTTCCGGCGTGAAAAATATGTGCCGAACGGCGGTCCCGACGGCGGTGACGGCGGCATGGGAGGCAGCGTCATTTTTGAGGTTGACGAAGGATTAAATACCCTTACGGATTTTCGGCATATTCGAAAATATTGTGCGCAGGACGGTGAAAACGGCGGAAAGCGCAACTGCCGCGGAAAAAACGGAAATGATATTGTGATTAAAATTCCACAGGGTACGGTTATCAAAGAGCTTGAATCCGGAAAAATCATTGCGGATATGTCAGGTGATAACCGCAGACAGGTCATTTTAAGCGGCGGTAAGGGCGGAAACGGCAATCAGCATTATGCCACATCTACCATGCAGGCACCAAAATATGCACAGCCGGGACAGCCGGCAAAGGAACTGAATCTGTTTATGGAACTTAAAGTAATTGCTGATGTTGGACTGGTGGTATTCCCTAATGTGGGCAAGCCCACAC
>CAMWNY010000090.1 GCA_947175775.1 uncultured Lachnospiraceae bacterium
TGTATAAACAAATGTTTGTTTTGCGATTTCGTAAATTTATTTTTTGGAGGAAAAGCTGTGAAAAAGAAAATTATTTCTACGCTGCTTGCATTAACGCTTGCAGTGACAGGCATCCCTTTCGGCATGACGGCAGAAAGCGTGAGTGCAGCAGAGATTTCGGAAGAGAGCTCTGGGGTTACCGATGTTGTAAAAGAAGAAGATGTAGCAGAACGTAGTGAGGAAGCACAGGAAACACTTCACTATGAGGCAGGCGATTTGTATGCATTTAATGTATCAGAGAATGGGAAAGCAATTGGATCCGACGGTATTGCTTATGAGGATGTTGTATATCTTTCGGCAGAAAATGTAAAGGCATTGAATGCGGATGCCCGGGATACATATTTTGCATTTTGTGACGAGATTGCATCTGCATTCAGAGAAGGTGATGTTTTAGAGGATGTAGTTGCAGCTGTGGATGAGAATGGTACGCTTGTCTTTCACTATGCTATTCCCGTAAAAGCGCTCGAGGCAGCTATGGATGAACTTGCAGAAGAATTTATAGAGAGCGTGCAGGCTGAGGAAACGATTCAAACGCAAGAAGAAACGTCGCAGACGGAAGTTTTGGAGAATAAGAATGAGGTTGAAGAGACTGTTACAGAGGAAGCTGTTACAGAGAAAGCTTCGCTGGAAGTGGCTTCCACAGAAGAATCTTTGGAAGAGACTGTAGAAGAATCCATAGTAGAAGAAACTGTAACAGAAGAAACTGTAACAGAAGAAACGACAGCAGATGACGGCGCAACAGAAAATGCTGTTACAGAGGAAGAAACGACACAAGATGAAATCGTATCAGACGCGAATGCAGAAGAAAATACTGACGCAAGTGAAACGGCATCGCAGCCGAACGAGGAAAGTGCGATAGATGAGGATTACACAGAAGAGGCGCAGACTGATACGGAGGAAGCGTCGAAACCTGAATCAGAAGAAGCAGTATTGACAGAAGAAAACATGGATTTGATTCCGGTTCTTGTGGAGGAAGAATTTCCTGTAATCGGTGATGTCAAGGCGGATCTGATTGTAGATTTGGGATATGACAGTACTGAAATACAGGAGAATACATCTATTTTGCCTGTAAAAAGTTGGTTTAGTTCGCAGCTTACAAAAAATCAGCAGACGATTTTCAGAGCTTGCGGGGCAATGGGAAAAGGAACAAACACATTTAAATTCAGTGCCACAAGCAAATTAAATGCAGATGATTTTAAACAGGCAATTTCTGCATACATTTTGACAGAACCGTATAAATGTGATTGGATGGACCTGTCATCGAAAGGTAAACTTGACATCGGATATTACTATTATTCAAAGTCTGATCCGACTTATGAGTGGGAAGTGAGTATTGGAAAGTCAGAATTTTACAATGCATCACTTAATAAAGCTGCAGAGGCCAGGGTTTTAGAGCTTGCAGCACAGGCACAGGGATATGCAGTTCAAAATTATCCGAGCGCTCCGGTATATGGAATTGTAAAATATTTTGATAAGTGGATTTGTGAAAATAATTATTACAATATGGTGGGAGTGACGGGCGGCAGTTCGTCGGATAAGAGTACGCGGGAAATTTATTATAATTCGCATTCATCCTATGGTATTTTGCTAAAAGGCTATGGCGTATGTGAAAGCTATGCGCTATCCATGACAAGACTTCTTGATGCGGTCGGTATTCCGAATATGTATGCGACAGGTGTAGTGCCGGCAGATACGGCGAGCGGATTTGGCGGGCATGCATGGAATTATGTGCAGATGCCAAATGGAAATTGGTACCTGCATGATTCGACATGGAATGACGATGAGAAACTGGGGGGATCAACGGAAGACTATCTTCTGTGTGCAGATGACGGCTATCACATTCCTGTCGGAAACAGATATACTACTTTTACTGATACATTTGATTTTGTAATTCCTTCGTCTACAGGGTATAAGCCTGCGGATGAAAGCATCAAACTTTCACAGACAGAGATTAATCTTCTTGCAAAAAAGACAGCGGAACTGACTTATGATAATGCATACATATCAAATGAGAATGTTCCAAAGACATGGTCAAGCAGTGATGAAAAAGTAGCAAAAGTAGATAAAAACGGTAAGATTACGGCAGTGGCTCCGGGGCAGGCTGAAATCACGCTTACGGCAGCGGGAATGACGGCGGTATGTATTGTAAACGTTCATCAAGTTGATTCCCTTCTTTTTGAAGATAGCGGAAAGAACAGCCTTACGACTTCCGGCGGAATTGTAAGCAAAAGCAGTAAAAAGGAAACGCAGCATGTTTATCTTACTGTAAAGCAAAAGACAGACAATCCTGTTTATACTGCCCAGGAATTGTATCAAAAAGGAATTTTTGGTGATGTGGAAATTGATTCTTCAAATAAAAGCACAGCCACAATTTCAGCTACAGTTACGGGAAATAAAATAGATCTTGCCATAACGCCTGCGGCAGTAGGAAAAACAAAGGTTACGGTTACCTTTGGTGAAAAGAAGGCGACACTGAATTACTCTGTAGGTGAAATGCTTGATGAAAAGTGGTTTGATCTCAAAGAAGTTGATGCGCTTGTAAAGGATGGAAATGATGGTAAGCTTATGTACACAGGTAAAGCATATAAGCCGAAGGTCGTGCTTACTGATGCAGGAAAATCCCAAAAAGTGAAGTTTAAGGTAAGTTATTTAAACAATAAAGATGCAGGTACTGCATCAGTTGTTATCACGGGTACAGGAACATTTGGCGGAGAAATAAAGAAGGACTTTGTTATTAAGCCGCTTGAACTGAATGTTGATACAAGTGCAATCAAGGTATCACCGAAGAATTTATATAATGGCGGTGTGAACCAAACAAAGAGCACGGTGAAGCATATTGATAATAGTGGAAAGAAGCCTAAGAAGGTAAGTTTAAAGGCAGGCAAAGACTACGATATTGAGTATACAAATAAAGTAACGAAGGAAACAACCACTACTCCTACAGAGGCAGGAGAGTACACAATGAAAATTGTGGGCAAGGGAAATTATGCCGGTGGGGATAATAAGCCTGTAGAAATAAAAGATGCAACATGGAAGATAGAGCCAAATGATATTAAGAAGGTCAAAGTGACCGTAAAGGTAAACGGCACAGACCCTGTGGTTACGGTTGCAATCGGTAAGAATATACTGCCAAAGACAGATTATAAGATGACATTCTATAAAGATAAGGGATGCAAAACACCGGCTGATAAAGATACTCTTGCGGCAAAAACACAGTACTTTGTAAAAGTGGAATCCGCAGGCGCAAATGTTATAACAGGCGCTAAAAGCAAACCAATAATAAAGAGCTTTAAAACAAAATAATTCCCATAAAATATAGTAATATTGCACAAAAAGGAACCGTTTTCGGTTCCTTTTTGTGCAAAGTATTGACAACTGTACGGTTTTCACAGTAATATTAAAAATATACCAGTGAAATTGGGTATTTTATACAAAAGGAGCGGTTGTCATGGAGATAAAAAATACCATACTCGTAGTTGATGATGAGGAATTTGTTAAAAAATCACTTACGGATGTGCTGGTTGATGAGTTTGAAGTTATCGGTGCATGGAACGGTAAGGAAGCACTCGAAATATTGGAGCGGAATATCAGTAAAATTGCCGTAATTGTACTTGATCTGATTATGCCTGTGATGGATGGATTTCAGTTTATGGAGGAATTCCGCCGTCATAAAGAGTATGACAATATCCCTGTGATTGTGGCAACCTCGAACGAGGACTGGCATTCTGAAAAAAAGTGTTTGGAGGCTGGTGTCTGGGATTTTGTAATGAAGCCCTATAACCCTGTACTGTTGCAGTTTCGGATAAAGAATGCGATTGATAAAAGCCGTATGATTATGTCGGAGCGCGATACGGTGACAGGATTGTATACAAAACTTAAGTTTTACCAGGAAGTCCGCATGCTGCTTGCGGATGCACACGACGGCGATTTTGCATTTGTGCGGATTGACATTGACCGGTTTAAAATGATAAACAATTTTTACGGCATCAAGGAAGGCGATAAAGTACTCTCAAGTGTGGCAAAGGAGCTTGACCGCGTTGCGCTGGTGTTTGACAAGTTTGCATACGGCAGGCTTGAAAATGACGTGTTTGCCGTGTGTATGCCTTATCAGGAGGAAAATATCGACCTGCTTGTAAAAGCGCTCCAAATTAATTTGAAGAAAGTCAATAAGGATTACAATATTAAGATGTCCTGCGGTGTTTACGTGATTAAGGATAGGACGATGGACGTGTCCGAGATGTACGACAGGGCGTTTCTTGCCGCAAAAAACTGTAAGGGGAAATTTGTGGAGAGCGTGGCGTATTATGACGACAGCATGATTGAAAACATGCGGCAGGAGCAGTTTATTATCAACGAGGTCAATAAGGCAATTGAGGAGCAGCAGTTCGAGGTATTTTTACAGCCCAAAATTAACCTTGTCACGGACAAATCCTATGGTGCGGAAGCGCTTGTACGGTGGAAGCATCCGGACAGGGGGATGATTTCTCCGGGAGAGTTTATCCCAGTATATGAGCGAAACGGTATTATCGGGCGTTTGGACCAGTATATGTGGCGCCATGTCTGTATGCTGCTTCGCAGATGGCTTGATGAAGGCAAAAATCCAAACCCGATTTCCGTTAATGTGTCGCGGGTCAATATTTACAATCCGCATTTGGTGGAAATCTTAAAGAAGTTGATTACGGAGTACCGTATACCGGCGGGACTTTTGAATTTAGAGCTGACAGAGAGTGCGTTTATGGAGGATCAGGCGCTTGTCATGAAGACCATGAGCAGGCTTCATGACATCGGTTTTAAGATTATGATGGATGACTTTGGAAGCGGATATTCCTCGCTCAATGTATTGAAGGATATGGAAGTGGATTATCTGAAGGTCGATATGAAGTTTCTCCAGCAGAGCCAGAAGTTTAACAACAGTAAGGGCGAGAAGGTTATCACGTCCGTAATCCGTATGGCAAAATGGCTGCATCTTCCCTCGATTGTGGAGGGTGTGGAAACACTGGAACAGGTTGATTTCTTAAAATGCATCGGCTGTGAGTATGCGCAGGGCTTTTTCTATGCGAAACCGATGCCCATTGAAGAGTATGAAGCGTTTCTTGAGAAGGAAAATATGAGAGAAACGGGGCTCTTTACAAATGAAAACACGGATATTATCAATGAAATTTGGAACACACGTTCCAATACGGGAATTTTCTTTGACATGCTTGATATCCCTGTGGCAATCTATGAATACCGCAATGATAAAATCGAGCTTTTGCGTGCGAACACAAAGTATGATAATGACATTTCGTTTGAGATTGGTGTTGACGAAAGCGAGCATAATCGCAGGGTAAGACGTGAGAGTGATATTTTAAAGGAGGAATTTGGAAAGCTTGTCAGGGGAGAGCTGTTTGAGCCTGTGGAATATGAGGTCATGACGGATGTGTGGTACAGATTGTCCATCAAACCGATTGGCAGACGTGCGGATACGATGATTATAATGGTTACCTATTGCGATATCAGTGATTATAAATAGTGATTATGAATAATGAAAAGACTGCCGCGAGTAAAATCGCAGGGCAGTTTTTTTGTGCAAAAGATTTGCGGCAGAAATGGTTGAAAAAATGATATGTGATATTGACACATAATGTATTATCGTATACAATAATACAAGAATTTTAAAATACAACAAAACAACACGGCAAACAACAAAGGAGATGTGGCAGACAATGGAAAACAGTACCGGATATTTTGAAAACCGCCCGGTTACCATGAACGAGCATAACAACCTTCTGCAGATTGAGGAGCATATGTACCAATTGCAGGATGTGGAAAAACCGAATGCGTTTCGGAACATGTTCCCCTATGATGAGATACCCAAAATACCGTTTAACGACCGGATGGTCCCGCATAATATGCCGAAGGAAATTTGGATAACGGACACGACGTTTCGCGACGGGCAGCAGTCGAGAGCGCCGTACAGCACGGAGCAGATTGTAACAATCTATGATTATCTGCACAAGCTCGGCGGACCAAACGGCATGATACGCCAAAGCGAATTTTTCCTGTATAGCAAAAAGGACAGGGACGCCGTGTACAAATGTATGGAGCGCGGGTATCAGTTTCCCGAGGTTACTTCGTGGATTCGGGCGAGCAAGGAAGATTTTAAGCTGGTAAAAGAGATTGGCATGAAGCAGACGGGAATTCTTGTGAGCTGCTCTGATTATCATATTTTTATGAAATTGAAAATGACAAGAAGACAGGCGATGGAGCATTATCTTTCGGTCGAAAAAGACTGTCTCGAGGAGGGAATCAGCGTCAGATGCCACTTGGAGGATATTACAAGAGCGGATATTTACGGCTATGTCGTGCCGTTTTGTCAGGCGCTGATGCAGCTGGCAGAGCAGTACAAACTGCCGATTATCGTGCGTGCCTGCGATACAATGGGTTATGGCGTGAACTTTCCCGGCGCGGTTATTCCAAGAAGCGTTCAGGGAATTATTTACGCGCTGCATACGCATGCGGGCGTACCGGAGGAATGGATTGAGTGGCACGGACATAACGATTTTTATAAAGCGGTTTCCAATTCGACAACGGCATGGCTTTACGGCTGTGCGGGCGTCAATACGTCGCTTTTTGGCATCGGGGAGCGCACGGGCAATACGCCGCTTGAGGCGATGGTATTTGAGTACGCGCAGCTTCGCGGAACGCTGAACGGCATGGACACAACCGTAATTACGGAGCTTGCGGAGTATTACGAGAAGGAAATCGGCTATCAGATACCGCCGAGAACCCCGTTTGTCGGAAAAAACTTTAATATTACAAGAGCGGGAATTCACGCGGACGGGCTGTTGAAAAACGAGGAGATTTACAATATTTTCGACACCGAAAAGTTCCTGAAAAGACCTGTGCTTTGCGCTGTTTCCAATACATCGGGACTTGCGGGCATTGCGCACTGGATTAACACGTACTTTAAGCTTGGCGGGGATGCGAAGATTGAAAAGAGTTCCGAGCTGGTGGCATATGTTAAGACATGGGTGGATGCAGAGTATGAGAGCGGCCGTGTCACGGTGCTCACGGATAACGAGCTTTTGTCGGTGATTGACGAGGGCTGCAAAACACTTGGCATAACACTTGGGACAGAATGAGAGGGCGCAAAGTACATGAGTGAGTATGATGTCAATTATGATGCGCCCGACAAATATTCGTTGGGGAGCAGAGTGTTTAACAAGCTGCGCGAAGACATTTTAAGTGGCAGATATAATGAAAAGGACGAGCTGAAAGAGGCGGCGGTTGCGGAGGAGCTTGGAGTAAGCAGAACTCCTGTTCGAGAGGCGTTCCGGCAGCTTGAGCTGGAGGGATTAATCCGTATCGTGCCAAACAAGGGCGCGTATGTGACGGGCATATCGGCTTGTGATGTGGCGGACATTTATGAAATCCGCTCGCTCCTTGAGGGGCTGTGTGCGAAATGGGCAACAAAAAAAATATCAAAGGACGCGATTGAGGAGATGGAGGAAACCATTCTTTTGAGTGAGTTTCATTTGTCGAAGGGGCATTTTGAGCAGCTGACCGAGCTTGACAACCGCTTTCATATGCAGCTTTACGAGGCGTGCGAGAGCAAGATGTTAATTCACCTGCTCAAGGATTTTCACCAGTATGTCCAAAAAGAGCGGCAAAAGACGCTTTCGGACAAGGAGCGCAGCAAAGCGGCGGTCGCGGAGCACAAGAGTATCATGGAGGCAATCCGCGACGGCAATGCGCAGCTTGCAGAACGGCTTGCGGACGAACATATTTGTAATGCGTATAAAAATATGGTAAAATGTGGTTTAAGCGAAAAACATTAAGAAACACGAAGGACAGCGTTCTTCGTGATTATATGAAAACAGGAGGAGTAAACGATGGCAAAGATTCAAATGACGACACCGCTTGTAGAGATGGACGGGGACGAAATGACGCGTATTCTTTGGAAAATGATAAAGGATGAGCTGCTGCTTCCCTACATTGACTTAAAGACGGAGTATTATGATTTAGGACTTGAGTACAGAAACGAGACGAACGATCAGGTGACTGTGGACTCCGCGGAGGCGACAAAGAAGTACGGCGTTGCCGTAAAGTGCGCGACAATCACCCCAAATGCGGCGCGCATGACGGAATATAATCTGAAAGAAATGTGGAAGAGTCCAAACGGCACCATCAGGGCAATCCTTGACGGTACGGTTTTCAGAACCCCGATTGTCGTAAAGGGGATTGAGCCTTGCGTGAAGAATTGGGAAAAACCGATTACGCTTGCAAGACATGCGTACGGTGATGTCTATAAGAATACGGAAATCAAGGTTCCGGGCGCAGGGAAAGCGGAGCTTGTATTTACGGGCGAGGATGGAACTCAAATCAGGGAACTGATTCACAATTTTGACGCTCCGGGAATTCTTCAGGGAATCCACAATACGGACAAGTCTATCGCAAGCTTTGCGCATGCATGTTTTAAATATGCCTTAGATACGAAGCAGGATTTGTGGTTTGCGACGAAGGATACGATTTCCAAGAAGTATGACCATAACTTTAAGGATATTTTTCAGGAGATTTACGATGCGGAGTATGCAAAGCAGTTTGAGGCGGCGGGCATTGAGTATTTCTATACCTTGATTGATTATGCGGTAGCGCGCGTGATGAGGGCGAAAGGCGGATTTATATGGG
>CAMWNY010000091.1 GCA_947175775.1 uncultured Lachnospiraceae bacterium
ATAATCTCCTCCATTAACGCCTCATCGGGGAAATCAATATAGTGGAAAATACATCTTCTTAAAAACGCGTCGGGCAGCTCCTTCTCGGCATTCGACGTGATAATCACAATCGGTCTGTGCTTTGCCTTTACCGTGCGCTTTGTCTCATGGATATAAAACTCCATTTGGTCAAGCTCCCAAAGCAAGTCGTTTGGAAACTCCAAGTCCGCCTTGTCAATCTCGTCAATTAAAAGTACTACCTGCTCCTCGCTCTCAAACGCTTCACCAAGCTTTCCAAGCTTGATATACCTTGCAATATCATCAACGCCCTCCTCACCGAACTGTCCGTCGTATAAGCGTTGAATGGTATCGTACATATACAGACCGTCCTGCGCCTTTGTCGTCGATTTTACGTTCCAAATAATCAGCCGTTTGCCAAGCGAATTTGCCACCGCCTGCGCAAGCATTGTCTTTCCGGTACCCGGCTCTCCTTTGATTAGCAGAGGTTTTTTTAAGGCAATTGCCACGTTCACGCTCGCCAAAAGCTCCTCGCTTGCCACATAATCCTGCGTACTGCTAAATGCTGTGTTTCCCATTTTTATAACCATGCTCCTTTCTCAGCCTGCTCCATGAAATCCTATTAATCCCAGCCTTCGTCGCTGATAATCTCAATCTTTTTATCCCGTATCATCAAATCTTTTACTGCCGCAGCCGCGCTCTTGTTTTGGAAGAGCACTTCGTTGACCTGCTCTATAATCGGAAGCTCTATATCATACTTCTTGGCAAGACCCATTGCCGCCTTTGCCGAGAAAACGCCCTCAACGACCATGTTGACCTCGTCCATTGCCTCATTCATTGTCTTTCCTTGTCCGATTAAAATACCGGCGCGCCTGTTTCTGCTGTGCATACTCGCGCAGGTTACAATCAAATCGCCAATACCCGAAAGCCCGCAAAAGGTCTCAAACTTTCCGCCCATCGCAATGCCAAGTCTTGCAATCTCCGCAATGCCGCGCGTAATCAGCGCAGCTTTCGTATTATCTCCGTATCCGAGTCCGTCCGCAATGCCGGCAGCAAGCGCAACCACATTCTTTAACGCCGCCCCAAGCTCAATGCCAAGCACGTCAGGGCTGATATATACACGGAACACATCGCTCATAAACACATTCTGAATATATTCCGCAGTCTTTTTTGTACCCGCGCCGACTACAATCGTTGTGGGAATCCCCCTTCCGACCTCCTCTGCATGGGACGGTCCTGACAATACCGCAACATCTGCCTGCGGAATCTCGTCCTCAATCACCTGAGAGAGTGTCATCAGCGTCGCTTCCTCAATTCCCTTTGCCACATTCACAATAATTTGGTTTTGCGCTGCATACGCCTTCATTAAATGCGCCGTGCTTCTTGTAAAGG
This sequence comes from uncultured Lachnospiraceae bacterium, assembly GCA_947175775.1. Taxonomy (GTDB): domain Bacteria; phylum Bacillota; class Clostridia; order Lachnospirales; family Lachnospiraceae; genus COE1. The sequence goes on from CAMWNY010000091.1 coordinate 1,390, forward strand.
ATGAGGGAACCGCAAGCACAAGAATATCTTTCTCGTCCATAGCCTGCTGCAAATCCGACGTAAAGCACATATCATCGGGAAGCTTTACTCCCGGCAGTTTCTCCTTTTGTTCATGCTCCCTGTTCAGCATTTCGATTTCTTTCTCCAACGCTGACCATACGGTAACCGTATGTCCGTTGTTGTGCAGCAGCACGGACAATGCAATTCCCCAGCTTCCTGCACCGATCATCCCAATTTTTGCCATGTTTAATACCCTTATTCCTTTCACATTTTGAAGTTTCAGCTTTTTTAGAACAAACTTGCCGGTTGAATGTTCTTTTCAACCTCCTTACTGCTCACTTTTTTTCGTCAGATATGTTTTTCGTTCCTCTTTGCGTATCAGCCTCTTGATATTCTCCCTGTGCCCCCAAAATGCAAGCGCCGCCAAAAGCACCGTCACAATATAAAGCTCATTTAATGCTCCCTGCGGCATTCCAAATACTCCAAGCTGCCCGAAAAGAACCATCTCCGCAATCAGCAAAAGCTCTGTCACAAGCGAACCAAGCGATACATAATGCGTCGTAAAAAAGATGGTCAAAAAGCTGACTGCCTGCGGCAAAAGCAAATAAGGATGAAAAAATATGATTAGTCCTGCCGTACATGCAATTCCTTTTCCGCCCTTAAAGCCCAAATAGAACGGGAAAATATGACCTAAAATCGCGCCCGCAGCCGCATAAATTGTCAGCAGATACAACACATCGCCATACTGCTCCCGAAACAAAATACGCGCCAGCATCATTGCAATCCCTGTCTTTAACATATCACAAAGAAGCACAATAATACCCGCTTTCTTTCCCAAAACGCGCAGGGAATTTGTCGTTCCCGCATTCCCGCTTCCGTAATTGCGAATGTCAATTCCGTGCAGCTTTCCATATATATAGGAAGTTTGAAAGCAACCGCACACATAACCGATCAGTAAACATACCAAACGTATCATTTCTACAATCCTTTGCCTTTCGCTTTATTTATTTTTCATCCGAGGATAAAAATTTATTTTTCATCCTTGCGTTCCCTGATAATAAATTTCAGCGGCGTTCCCTTAAAGCCAAACGCCTCCCTAATCTTATTCTCAAGGTATCTGGTGTATGAAAAGTGCATCAGCTCCTTATCATTGACGAACACGACAAACGTCGGCGGCTTAACGCCCGCCTGCGTCGTATAAAAAATCTTCAGCCGTTTTCCCTTATCCGAAGGCGGCTGCTGAAGCGCCACTGCCTCCGTGACAATCTCATTGACTACTCCGGTCGAAATACGCAGGGACTGGTTTTCAATCACCATGTCAATCGTCTCAAACAGCTTTCCGATTCTTTGCCCCGTAACCGCCGAAATAAAGACAATCTCTGCATACGTCATAAAAGAAAGCGTATTGCGCACCTTCTCCGTAAAACGGTAAATCGTCTTGTCGTCCTTTTCAATCGCGTCCCACTTGTTGACCGCCACGATAATCCCTTTGCCTCTGTCATGCGCAATGCCCGCAATCTTGGCATCCTGCTCTGTCACGCCCTCCGTCGCGTCAATCATTAAAACCACCACGTCCGCGCGCTCTACCGCACTGACCGTACGGATAATCATAAACCGCTCCAGCTCTTCCTTGATTTTATTTTTTCTGCGCAGTCCAGCCGTATCAATAAAGATATACTCTCTGCCGTTATATTTAATTTCCGTGTCAATCGCGTCTCTTGTCGTTCCGGCAATCTCAGAAACAATGACCCGGTTCTCGCCCGTAATCTTATTAATAATAGAAGATTTTCCTACATTCGGCTTTCCCACAATCGCAATGCGCGGTCTGTCGTCCTCCTGCGCCTCAACCGCATCCTTGTCAAACAAATCCGTTACGGTATCCAGCATCTCTCCAAAACCTAACCGGTTTGCGGCAGAAACCGCGTGCGGCTCGCCGATACCCAAATTGTAAAACTCGTAGACGTCCGCCTCATACTTGGCAAAGCTGTCAACCTTGTTTACCACAAGCACGACCGGCTTGCGGCTGCGCCTCAGCATGTCCGCAACCTTTGCGTCGGCATCTACCAGTCCCTGCTTCACGTCCACAAGAAAAATAATCACGTCCGCCGTATCAATCGCAATCTGTGCCTGCTCCCGCATCTGCGAGAGAATAATGTCCTTGCTGTCCGGCTCAATGCCGCCTGTATCAATCAATGTAAAGTTCCAATTCAGCCAGCTGATGTCTGCATAAATCCTATCCCTTGTAATACCGGGAGTATCCTTGACAATTGATATTTTCTCCCCCGCAAGCGCATTAAACAATGTGGATTTTCCCACGTTGGGACGGCCGACAACAGCGACAATCGGTTTCTTACTGCTCTTTTCCATTCCATAGCTCCATTTCTAATTGTTCGAATATAATATCGCGTCAATAAAATCCTTTCCGCTTGATTTTACAATATCTACCGGAACTTGTAAAGCTTTTTCAAGTTCTTTGACCGTCATATCATCAAGAAACACGCTTTCCCCGCTCTTTAAAACATTCTGCGGCAAAAGCAGCCTTTCTCCTAAATCCTGCCCCATAAGCTGCGCCTTCAAGTCCTGTCCGGTCAGCAACCCCGACACTGTTATCAGCTCTCCGAAAAAATCATTCCGAATCGGATAAATGTGTATCGTAACCGTCTCAAATTCCGTCATCAGCGCATCCGCCATTTGTTTGACAAACGGATATGCAAGTTTTCCTGTGGCAATCGAACAGCTATGTTCTCCCATTGCCGCAATCCGCTGTCTGTCCTCTTTTGCTTCTGCAAGCGCCTGCGCAAATTCATCCAGCAAAAGCCGTATCATGCCGACGCCGTTTTCTAATTGCAGATACCCGTCATAACGCGCCTCCTCAGGCAGCTCCTCCTGCGCCAAAATATACCACTCATCACTTGCATGGATAAAATGCAGACCGTATTCAGGGTAAAGCCTGTCCTGCCATTTATGAATTGTGGCAAGCACCGCCTTAGCATCTTCCTTTGTAAACGGCTCTAAAGGATAAAGTCCATCCCTGTACTTGGAAAGCCCAACCGGAACGACCGACACACTCTCAAGATTCGGCAAATACCGCGATAAATCCCGAATGCTGCGCTCTAACTCCTCTTTGTCGTTAACGCCCTTGCAAAGCACAATCTGCCCGTTCATGGTAATGCCCGCCTTAGCAAGCCGCCACGCCTTTTCTAATGCTTCACCTGCAAAGCGGTTATTGAGCATTTGACAGCGCAGTTCGGGATTGGTTGTCTGAAACGACACATTAATCGGCGAAAGGTTATACTTGATAATGCGCGAAATATCGTCGTCCGACATATTGGTGAGCGTCACATAATTTCCCTGTAAAAAAGAAAGCCTTGAATCATCATCCTTAAAATATAGCGTTTCCCGCATTCCCTTTGGCATTTGGTCAATAAAACAGAAAATACATTTGTTATGACACGAACGATAATCATCCATCAGCCCGTTTTCAAAACAGATGCCCAAGTCCTCATCGTAATCCTTATCAATCTCAAGCAGCCACTCCTCGCCGGACGGTTTGCGAATCAATACCTCGATATATTCATCCTGTATATGATATTGATAATCAAAAATATCTTCTATTTTATTCCCGTTTATCTCAAGAAGCACGTCGCCTGCCGTAATTTCCAGCTCCTCGGCAATGCTTCCTGCTTCCACTGCTTCCACAATGTGTAAATGCTGCTTTTCCATAATATGCCGCTTTCCCTCTAACTCTATTTTAATCATCCATTCCGGTAGTTAATCATGCGTAACAGTTCAGCCCCCGGTTTCCTGTTACAGACATGCTCAATTATACTAAAAATTTCTTGACGTGTCACTACCTGAATGTTATAAAATATAAATATATGGAACAGAAAGTTACCGTTCACACAGGACTTAGCATTTACTGCTAAGTCCGTACGAAAACGTATATATTGCAAGTAAAAATCCATTTGCGCAACGAACTTGTTCGTTTTGCAATTTTTGCATGGATTTTTACCTGTTACTGGAACGGAGTGAACAGTAACAACAGAAAGGAACAGGAAAAATGCCCCATTTAGACAAACTTAAGAACGCTCTGCCCGTAGCGCCCCTAAAGCTTATGGTTTTGGACAGCGCGGCTGAGCTTGGAAACAAAGTAAATGATTATCTTGTCGATTACCGCCATCGGGAAAAGAATGCTTACACCGACGATCCGGCGTTTCAGGGATATGTGGAGGATGACTATCTCTTTCGCTTCTCAACGCCGCGCTTTAACAGCGGAGAGGGAAAAGCAATATTAGCAGAAACCGTCCGCGGAAAAGATTTGTTTATTTTGGTTGACGTGTGCAATCATAGTCTTACCTATCAAATGCAAGGTTATGTAAACCATATGTCTCCCGATGATCATTATCAGGATTTAAAGCGCGTGATTGCGGCGACAAACGGAAAAGCACATCGAATCAATGTGATAATGCCCTTTCTGTATGAAGGGCGACAGCACAGACGTTCAGGAAGAGAAAGTCTTGACTGCGCATATGCATTCGAAGAATTGACCAACATGGGTGTCAGCAATTTTATTACCTTTGACGCGCATGACCCGCGCATTCAAAACGCTGCTCCTTTGAGCGGTTTTGACAATTTTACGGCACATTACCAGTTTACCCGTGCGCTTCTGCGCTCCGAAAAGGATTTGGTTTTGGACAAAGACCATATTATCGTTATTTCCCCTGATGAGGGCGCACTTGACCGTGCTATTTATTTTTCAAGCGTAATCGGCGCCGACACGGGTATGTTTTATAAACGCCGCGACTATTCGACAATTGTCGGCGGAAAAAATCCGATTGTCGCACATGAATTTTTAGGCAATAATATTGAGGGAAAAGATATTATCATTATTGACGATATGATTTCATCCGGTGACAGCATGATTGACACCTCAAGGCAGTTAAAAGCTATGAAAGCCAAACGTGTGTTTATCTGTACGACGTTCGGACTGTTCACAAACGGACTTTCCGCTTTTGACAAAGCATACGAGGAGGGTGTATTTGATAAGGTCATCACCACCAATTTAAGCTACCGTCCGCCTGAGCTTCTGACAAAGCCTTATTATATGGAGGCGGATATGAGTAAGTTTTTGGCGTCCATTATTAACTTTATGAATCATGACCTTTCCATGGAAATCGTATCAACGCCGACGGAGCGTATTCAGCGTATTATTGAACTTTATAATGATGACATGGAGATTTATCAGGTATAAACAGCGTTGCCCGGTGACAGCGCGTTGTCTCTTATATAAAAAATTTCCTTTTTAGACAAAAATGGCTTTCTGCTTTATCATGAACAGAAAGCCATTCTTATCTTTTTCTATCGTATCAGATTGTACGTATTACAGACAAATCTTCTGAAAACTCTTCTTGCCCTTCTTAACGACAAACTCATTCTCAAACGCATCCTTTGCAAAAACAGCCTTCGCATCCGTCACCTTTTCACCGTTTACGGACACGCCGCCCTGCTCCACGGCACGCCTTGCCTCGGACTTTGAAGCGGTCATTCCTGCCTTCACCAAAATCGAGAGAATATCAATCACACCGTCCGCAAAATCCGTATCCGCGAGTGTCGTTTTCGGCATGTTCTCCGAATTTGCACCGCCTGCAAACAGCGCCTTTGCAGCCTCCTGCGCCTTATTGGCTTCCTCCGTGCCATGCACAAGCTGTGTCAGCTCAAACGCAAGAATTTCCTTAGCCTTATTCAGCTCGCTGCCCTCCCATTTTTCCATCGGCTCAATCTCTTCAAGCGGAAGGAATGTCAGCATTTTAATGCACTTAATGACATCTGCGTCAGCGACGTTTCTCCAGTACTGGTAAAATTCGTACGGCGATGTCTTCTCAGCGTCAAGCCATACCGCACCCGACTCCGTTTTGCCCATTTTCTTCCCCTCGGAATTTAACAGCAGATTAATCGTCATCGCATACGCATCTTTTCCAAGCTTGCGGCGGATTAGCTCCGTACCGCCAAGCATGTTGCTCCACTGGTCGTCGCCGCCAAACTGCATGTTGCAGCCGTACTTCTGAAACAACTCCAAAAAGTCGTAGCTCTGCATAATCATGTAATTAAATTCCAAAAAGCTGAGTCCCCGCTCCATGCGCTGCTTATAGCATTCCGCAGCAAGCATTCTGTTCACGCTGAAATGCGGTCCGACTTCACGCAAAAGCTCCACATAGTTCAAATCCAACAGCCAGTCGCCGTTGTTTACCATAATCGCCTTGTCCTCACCGAACTCAATAAAACGGCTCATCTGCTTTTTAAAGCAGGCAATATTATGGTCAATATCCTCCTTTGTAAGCATCTTTCGCATGTCTGTCTTTCCCGACGGGTCGCCAATCATGCCCGTTCCGCCGCCCAAAAGCGCAATCGGTCTGTTCCCCCCCATCTGAAGACGCTTCATCAGACACAATGCCATGAAATGTCCTACATGAAGGCTGTCCGCCGTCGGGTCAAAGCCAATATAAAATATCGCCTTTCCGGAATCAATCAGCTCCTTAATCTCCTTTTCGTCCGTTACCTGTGCAATCAATCCCCTTGCCACCAATTCGTCATACAACTGCATTTTGTTTTCCTCCTATCACATCATCATGTTTTGTTTCAAAGGACAAGGTTTATTTTAAAACAATCTTCATTTGGGCGCCCATATGCATAAAAAAACCCGTCCCTGAACTGTTTCATTCAAAGGACGAGGCTATCTCACCACGTGTTACCACCTTTATTCACGCAGAACTCACATTCTGCGCCTCAGTAAGTACGGGATTTCTATCAATCGAGTAAGGTTCCTTACTCGCCGCGCGCGCCATGCGCCGCTTCGGCGGCATATTTCCTCTGCATGGGGCTGTGCATAAAAACAAATCCGATACTCCTCCCAATATAACGTTTGGGCATTCCGTCACAGCCTACTCTCCATTTTTGGATTTTGGTGTGCAGCTCCGGGAGGTATTCACAAATGCGTTCCCCTGCGTCTCTCATCAACCGACTGCTTTCTGTAGGTTTGCACAAAAGCTACTTTTTCCCTTCACAGCTTTTTACTATAACGTGATTATAAACATTCCTGTTTTATTTGTCAACCATATTTTTGACATCCTTGTAAAACGCATACCCGTTTTTCCCATGCTGCTTTACATAGTACATCGCTTCATCCGCCTTTGATACGAGCTGCTCTATATCCTCTGCGTCATCCGGATAAATACTC
>CAMWNY010000092.1 GCA_947175775.1 uncultured Lachnospiraceae bacterium
CTGACCGCGAGTATGTACAGCAGGCCATGCAGGGCAATGTCTATGTGTCGGAGCCGCTCATCAGTAAAATTACCGGAGAACTGTCGATTATGGTTGCCGCGCCTCTTTACGAAGACGGAACTTATGGCGCATCCATTGCCGGCGTCGTTTATTTTGTTCCGCACGAGACCTTTTTGAATGATATTGTTTCTGCTATTCAGATTGGTGAAAACAGCAGGGCATACATGATCAATAAGTCCGGAGATACCATTGCGGACATTACCCTTGACACAATTACCGTACAGAATATAGAAACGGAAGCACAAAGCGATCCGTCGCTGATCGAACTTGCCGCAATCCATGCAAACATGCGGGAAGGAAAGAACGGATTTGGAGAATATGAAAGCGACGGGCACAAAATGTTCGCAGCTTATGCACCCGTAGCGGATACCGACGGCTGGAGCATTGCCGTTACTGCGCCGCAGCTCAACTATCTTGCTTCAACCCGCGACGCGATGGTCATCAATATCGCGGTAATTATAATTGCCATACTGGTTTCAAGCGTTATCGCCCTTGTGCTGGCAAACAGTATCAGTAAGCCGATGAAAGCCTGTGCAAAGCGGATGAAGCTGCTTGTGGAAGGCGATTTGGATACACCGATGCCAAAGATTAACAGCAAGGACGAAACCGGAATGCTTGCTAATTCCACAGCCTCACTGGTGGAAGGCTTGAGCACCGTTATCAACGACATTGGTTATCTGCTGAATGAACTTGCAAATAAAAACTTAAATGTCCACACAGAGCATGAGGACGTATATGTCGGCAGCTTCCGCAATATCCTGATGTCCATGCGGAATATGAAAATTGCGTTGAGCGATGCCATACGTCAGGTGAATTATTCTGCTGAGCAGGTATCTGCGGCGAGCAACCAGTTGTCCGCAAGCGCCCAAACGCTCAGTCAGGGAACGACCGAACAGGCAAGCGCCGTAGAAGAACTTGCTGCTCAAGTAGGCGAAATCTCCGAACAGGCGAAACATACTGCAAGCGGTGCACTCGACGTGCGCAGACAGACACATGACGCGGGCGAGGAGGTTGCCCTTTGCAATCAAAAAATGCAGACGCTTATGGGAGCCATGCATGAAATTCAGACACGCTCTGATGAAATTGAAAAAATTCTTAAAACAATTGATGACATTGCGTTCCAAACAAATATACTGGCATTAAATGCCGCAGTGGAAGCCGCAAGGGCTGGCGAGGCAGGCAAGGGCTTTGCCGTTGTCGCGGAAGAGGTCCGCAATTTGGCTGCAAAATCCGCACAGGCAGCGCAAAATACGTCGCAGCTGATTGAACACTCTACCACTGCAGTACATACCGGCACGGACATTGCAAAGGACACAGCGGATATTCTGCTCAATGTCGTGGACAGCATTCAGTCCGTAGTCGACTCCATTGACAAGATTGCCACTGTTTCCAACGAGCAGTCAGATGCCGTATGGCAGATATCCGAAGGAATCAACCAGGTATCGACGGTCGTACAAAGCAACAGTGCTACCGCACAGGAAGGCGCGGCTGCAAGCGAACAGCTTTCCGCAGAGGCAACCGTTTTAAAACAGCTTGTCAATCAGTTCTCACTTTCTTCGTAAGTTTCAGGGGCAGTCGGGAAATAGACAAATCTAAAAAGGGGAAATCGTCTTTTCCCGATTTCCCCTTTTTTACTTTCACAAGTGCCAAACTTGCTTATCTCAGATATAATATAATCTGTTCATTTATCTTATCATATGACAGCCAGTCATCTTTTTTGGCATTGATTCCCGCCTTCCCAACTAAATACTTAATCCGTTCAAAAATCTCCTTTGCATTTTTCCCAATCCTGTTCTGAAACCATTCATCTGTAACGGACACAATCTCATGCGCGGCAACATTTCGCACTTTTCCTTCAATTTCCGTTATCTCATTTACTTTTTGTATCAAATCCGCATCATTACATTTGTTCGTTATTAGCTTTACAATCTGATTAGAATAAACAGGGCCAAACCGAAAACCGCCTTTGTATTCATTGTCTAAAATTCCTAACAAACCCGCATTTTTCAATTTTCCCTCATCCCATTTCAAAACTGCGTCTTTACCATTCACCGTACAACAGTCCTTTAACAAAATTCCACACTTATTTTTTAATATATCCTCCAGCAAATCCACTATCAGAGGAGTTATGCCGCGAATAAAATCCGCATATTCCTGCTTCATTATTTTCATCTGCAAGACAAGCGCATACTCAAATATCTTTTGCTTGTTCCCTTCTTTTATGGGATAGATATCGTACGTTGTTCCTGTTAAAAGTTTACTGATTTCCCGACGGTCCAGCTTAACCCTTGCTTCCATAACCTGCAGCAGCAGATAAGCCTCCTGCGGCAGTTCTTCCTTCATTTCCGATGCAACCGTACAAGCCGCCGCATAATCATATGCCAATACATGTTTCTTTATGATTTCAGTCTTAATCATTTTAACCAAATTCAGGCTTTTGACTTCCACGCAGCGATTGGGCGCGTCGCTTGAATTGTCCTCATTCAATTCCCAGACCAGCTCATTGTCATATTCATTTCTGTCCTCATACTCCGCATTCATTTTCTTTTGCGGTGTAGAGACCTGTATCGGTTTAAAGCGGTATTCCGCAAATGTCGCCATAACCAATAATGCGCTTTTCATTGCAGGCGTACCCGATGCCATATTTAATAACAGTTCATCCTCTGTTTCCATTGTATTTTCTATTTTGATAATTTCGTCACTGAAATCCTGATAAAAAACGTCATACTGTTGGACATCAACCAATGCGTCCCTTTCTATAATATGTATCTCAAACGTATGCCCCAAATGATTTCCCAGTCTTTTTACCGCATCTAAATACCGATTGTCCTTTTTATGATACTCCATCATCTCATGCGACAAGTACAGATAAACAATATCAGGTCTGTAATGTCTGCAAATATGAAGCATGGAACCATCCCGAAAATATTTAATCGGATCGGTTCCTCCCACAGGACTAAATAAAATCTTTTTCCCCATCTGTATCTCCTTTAAATAACAGCGCAATCGCACGCCGAAAACTCACAGCATAATCAATATAAGACAAGTACCGAACCTCCGTCTGTAATTTCTTTTCCAATTTTGATAAATACAGTTTAATCCCGTTCCTTGTCAGAAAACATCCCGGTTCATCCATATCCGTCATAAAATCTTCCTTATGGATTTCGTGTCCGTTTATCATGCTCATCGCCGTTGAATCTACAATAACCGTCCGCCATTCCTCCATCATATCACTCGCAAGCGTCGGATGTTTTTCCTTATCCCTATGCATAAATCCAAAATAAGGATTCAAACCTTTCGTTTCAATTTTGCCATACAGTTCATTCATTAACACAGAATATCCCAAACTAATCATGGAATTAAATTCATCTCTTGGCGGGCGCTTACTTCTTCCCTGAAATTGAAAATCCGAATCAATTAGCGCAGATAATCCTTCTAAGCACTAGCGATTGATTTTTCGGTTTTATATGCCTGCATTAATCCTCTACTTTTATCGTAAATCCTTCGTATATTCCAACTGCTATGTCCTCGCCAAAATTATACTGTTCCACAGAATCCTGTTCAAATGAATATACAGTTACCATTTGTTTCTGCGGATCAACAATCCAATATTCCCTGACTCCCGCTGTCCGATATTGAAATAGCTTTGTCATATAATCTCTTGATTTGCTGCTTGGCGAAACAATCTCAATTACCCAATCAGGCGCACCATGACATCCTTTGTCATCCAATTTAGATAAGTCACAAATAACAGATATATCCGGCTCCAGGTAATTGAAATCATTCTCATTCAAAAACACTGCAAACGGAGCTGCCAAGGCTTCACATTCCCCATTATTCCTGTCAATATAATTCGCTATTGTCTGATGCAGCTTCCGACTGAGTTTTTGATGATTCCAGCTCGGTGGCGCCATATAATAAATCTGCCCGTCTATCAGTTCTGCATGTTCACCATCCGGTAATGCATAAATATCTTCAATTGTATAAATTTCTTTCTTCTTTAATGCTTCCATACAGTATTCCTCTCTATTATTCTTAAATTTATTATAAACATCCATTTAAGAAAAAACAAGTATCCCTTTTCTAAATGATAGTGTGACACTATCTCACGATACGAAACAGCAGCATGGTTTCCGTCCCCTTTCGGGGGTTATATTCTCTAAATTGCTTAGATGTATTTTTTAAAAACTTCATATGGGAGTTTCCGTCCCCTTTCGGGGCTATATTCTCTAAATGAAACAACAACAAACCAAACAGGAGGGAATGGATATGTTTTCGTCCCCTTTCGGGGGCTATTTTCTCTAAATCCCGGAACTGGATTTGTCTATACTGGGCGGTACAGGTTTCCGTCCCCTTTCGGGGATATATTCTCTAAATTTTTATGACGAATGCAAGAAAGATGGAACTGAAGTTTCCGTCCCCTTTCGGGGGCTATTTTCTCTAAATGTAAAAATTCCCGAAGTAATAGAAGAAAAAATGAAGTTTCCGTCCCCTTTCGGGGGCTACATTCTCTAAATCCTCTCCCCCACACTCCGCTATCTGTGCATGTCACAAATGCGATTTGCGGGGGAAAATGCTTTTTTGCTTAGATTTCATGATTTTCAAACGAAAAAACACCTGCAATGCCTCTATTTTCGCAGTGCGCGGCAAAAATCAGACAGCTTTTATTGTTTCAACTCTGCATACTCCCATCTGATACAATTTTCCCTGATATCTTGTACACTTAATCGTATGCGGTGACGCCCCATATTGTTTATCCCTGTCATGCTTATGCACTCTTGGTACTTTTGTCTTATCAAACACGCGCTGCGTCAGTTCCAATCCCTCCTTTTTTCCATACATCGGGTAAGTAATTGTTTTGGAAACAAATCCGCATCCGCCGCCGCATAATACATCATTTGATTTTGGCACATCCATACCTTTAAAAGCAGAAACAAAATTTTCCCGATAACTGTCCATAAAAATCTTAACCGCCTCCATAAGCAATTTCGCGGATAATTTGCAAACACTCGTATCCACCGTCATTGTAAAACAGATCTTCGTATCAGGCTTAATACACTCCCGCAAAATCGGAAGCGCTTTTTGTGTTCCGTCCGTATGTACGTCAACTTTTTGACAAAGCACAAGATCCTCCGGCAAAAGAGGTTCGCTATCACTTATTATAAGCCCTTGCAATATATCATTAACAGCATCCTGCGGTCTTTTTTCATTTCTGCCAAGCGTCCTAAATGCAGTGCTCTCTATGTTCATAATATCTCTTTTCAAATAATTCTGTCTGCCTGTATTCTGATCCGCATTTCTGCTCAAATTCCGTTTCTGATCCTGATATTTCTCCGAATGCCTTATAATCTCCGCTCCAAGCAACACAGTTCTTAGCATCCCTTTCAATGAGCTTCCCGGAATATACGGCATTCCGTATGCGTCTTTTATACATTCCAAAATCTGTAATTTGTTAGCGCCTCTCTCAAGAACCGCATCACCGCAATCCAACTTGTATTTCAGAAAAGGCTCCAAATCCGCCGGTTTAATTCTTTGCTTATCAAGCCATTCCGTCAGGCTCATACTCCCGTTCCCAAGCAAATATGCCTCAAACAAAGTATCTGTCTTTCTTTTCCTTAGTTCGGCATATATAAGCTGTATATCGGGAATGCCTACCTGTCTGCGGTTCAAAAACAAATACTCTTTTTTCCCGATTTCTCTTCCGCTCCCGATAAACACAGGTCCGACCGTATGCATGACTACCTGATAACTCTTTAAATACTGATTCATACGCCTACACCTCCATTAACATCGGTTTTGCATAACGGTATACAGGATGTCTGCCGCCTTTGTCCGAGACATCATATATATCACCCTCAAATCTTACCGCAAAGCAGGAACCTGACTGGAAAACATATAAATCCCTTTTCCTCATTTGCTCCGGTGCATATCGTTCAGACAAGACAAAACCACTTCTTTTTCTTAGCAAATATGACGCGTCACGCAAAACAGTTTCCAATTCATCGTCTGTTGGCAGCGATACGGACAAGGTCATATACCGTTTGCCATTCTCTCCAAGTCTTTTGCGAAAATGGTTTGAAACAGTTCCCGAAAACAACTCAAATCTTCCGAGTCCTGACGCCCTCTTTCCCCCAATCCCGCTAAAGGAAAGATTTTCCAACAGTTGTTCCACCAAATCCAGCACTCTCGTTTCCTGATACCCGAGAATAAAATACAATCCGTTTCCATCCTCATAGTAATAAGTTCCAATTCTGTACGGCTCTGTTTTCTCTTCTCCCCGCACAGAGGCTGCTGTCTTCATATCAAAATGACCAAGTTTCTCAAGATTTGGTGCATTGAATACATCATATGTACCGTCAAGATAACTGTCAAGCAGCTCTATCGAAATATACTTCAATTTCTTATATGCTTTTTTCAGCACCGAATTGCCGTCACTGTTTTGTGCATGAATCCGTTTCATCGGCTTTGGAACAAAATAAGTGTCACCCATATACGGAAACAAATCCGATAGTAACAGATTGCCGTCCTTTGCGTAATGATAAAGGCTTTGCAGCGCATCATCACCCATTTTCAGCGCCTCCTGACACAAAGCGGAAAAAAGCGTATCTGCACAACAGGCGTATTCTCCCTCATCAAGGTTCTCTCTTCCAAAGTGAACGGCACTTTGAAACGCAAACCTGTATATCTTATATTCCATATTGATAACCCTATTCCTTTCAGCAGTAACGCTCTATTCTTCTACTGCTTTACGCAATATATCATTACATTGTGATACAATATCTTCCGCCACTTCACCTACAACAGCTTCTGCACACAAATCATGAAACACAACCTTGCCGTATCCTCTTGAACCATTTCCACCCAAATAATCATATTGGAGAAGCTTCAGCCCTTCTGCAAGAACGGAAATATCCTCCACAACCTGATCCGTCTCCTCAACTTCATATATAATATCAACTCCAAACTCCGAACCGCGAATAACCCGCTCAATCTGTCTCGGATTTGCTACCGCCGTCGCCCTGTTGATTGTATTTTCAAACTTCACCTCCGGCATGCCCTGCAAGCCCTGTTTTCGCAGCACATCCTCGTTTGTTAAAAACATATCAGATATGATAACGCGGCTTCTCTTTACATGAGCTTTTTTCGCGCTGCCAAATAATCTTGTAAGACACTCTGCATCATCATCAGGTTTTCTGACTCCTTCATTATACTGCTTTGCCAAAAGTGTCCTTACTTTTCCTTTCAGTGAACTGCCTGGTATCATCGGCATACGGGTGCGGGTATCCTTTATTACAGGCGAATCGACTGCCCCGATAGCTGCAAACGCCGACGAACCGCCAATGTGCATTCCTGTCTTTACCTCTATTGTTCCTGTTATCTGAATTTTCGCGTACATAAAACCCCTCCTCTAATCGTCTTTTTCCACATAAAATTTCCGAAATGCCACCAACGCCTCCATATATCTGTTAAACAGGATATAGTTCTTTTTATTCGCATTGACATTCTTTAACAGCTCCATAATCCCCGATTCGTTCACTAAATTTTTTACAGCCGGCTCTCTGCCTGCCTCATACAGAAAACGCACCCTTAAATATTCAATTCTTGCGCAAATATCCTCATTTAACCGTTCTTCCTTCTCATTCATGACTTCATTATAAATATCCGCACTCATAGCCAAAAGATTTCGCAGCTTTGATGTTGTCACAATCGGAATATCTCTGCCTCTTTGATCTTTCTTCCCCATTAGTGACTGAATCACTTTCTCCGCCTCATCAACGTAATTCTGTTCATTCACCTTCATCTGTCAGTTCCTCCTTCTCTCTTGTCAAATATGCGTACAAATTCATCGCGGTTTTCAAATGCCGACAGTCCCTATCCGCGTTTTCGCCCTGATACCACTCATACATTTTTCGCGAAAATGTTCTGTACGCAGTCTTTTGTTCCGATGACGCATTGTTATCCGGCTCCAATCGGGATAATATATATACATATCTCGCAAAATTAATTTTCTCATTTCGGTTCCGTATCAGTTCCAAAAGATTGTACAGAAAATTTTTCCCCCGCTCTTCAGATGCCTCAAAAAATGTATGAATATGCTCATATTTTTCTGCCAAAACATTCTGCTCAAACTCCTGCCAGCTGTAAGTACCGTCACTGATATGTATTTGCTTTCCCATCTTATTTACAATCACATGACTGCCGCCGTCGGGGAAAATTGTTACTGCGTTCTTATCAGGCAGTGATTTTGAACACTCCTCCATATCCGCCACTTCATCCGCAATCGCACTAATCGGGTATCCCGCGTCATAAATGCCAATCCCCGCCGACAATGTCAGCGTTCCCTGTGTATATTGCTCAAATTTTCTTCGCAGGTCAATTGCTGTCTCTATGATTTCATTCCATGCACCTACAATAAATACATCATCTCCTCCGGAATAGCAGATTGTCGCATTTCGCCTGTGTGGCGCTTTTGTTCCAAGCATAAAATTTCGTTCTTCAAGTATCCTGTTAATATGG
>CAMWNY010000093.1 GCA_947175775.1 uncultured Lachnospiraceae bacterium
GAGGGGAACTTATCCGATTGCGGCGGTGGTTGTTATTGCTGTGGTATTATGCGGAGTGCAAGGGCTGTTGACGGCACTGGAAGATTGCAAAAGAGGTCGCCTTTATAAGTGTGGAAAAGTAAGGGCAGTGTTCTTTATGACTGTATTACCGATGGTGACTGCGGCGGTTTGGGGAAGTGTTTTGCTGTGGTGGCTGTAGGGGAATGTCTATTATGCACATTGACATGATAGGAATTAAGGGGAACAAGAATTGCTTGAAAATACTGGGTTTTAGGGCGTTTTAGGAGGTCGAAAAAAGGAAATTATAACAAATTTTATAACATAAGCATGACAAAAGCCGTCAGGTAACAGAAAAAGGAAACTGTGCCGGCTTTTTTGTATTTGGAAAAAGAGGCACTGCGTCAGATCCGAACGGGAGGTCAGGCTTATGGAGAATGAAGAACTTGTTGCATTGATAAAGGATAATCAGGACGTAAAGGAAAACATGAAAGCCCTGTGGATACAAAATCAGGGCTTTGTCAGGTCTGCTGTTGCAAAGTACGCAATTTATGAGGATATGGACGACTTATTACAACAGGCGTATATAGGAATGTATAAGGCAGTTTATAGCTATGCGCCGGAGCATAACGTCAGTTTTCTGTCATATGCAAAATTTTCGATAAAGGCATCAGTACAGGAATATATTGAAAACTGTAGCAAGACCGTGCGTATTCCGCGGAGTATGTTAATTCTGAAAAGGAAGTGCGCCCGAATTTCAAATTATATGCTGAAGGAGTTTGGAAGGGAGCCGACAGATGATGAGCTTTGCGGCGCCCTGCTCATAACAGAACAGCAATTGCGGATGATAAGGTGCAGTTGTATCTTTGACAATATAAAAAGCCTGAATACACCAGTGGGGGACGGGGAAGACAGCGGCATTATGTTGTCCGATTGCATAATGGGTAGGCAGGATATTGAAAAAGAGGTTACGGACGGCATGCGGGAAAAGGAGCTAAAGGAGACACTGCGCGGAATGCTGGAAGAGCTTACGCAGGAACAGCAGGAAGTTATCAGGCTTCACTATTCCCAAAACATGACTATGCCGGAAATAGAAGCCTTATTGCACATGAAAACAGGTTCGGCGCGTGAGCAGAAAGATAAGGCATTGCGTGAGCTGTCAAAACCGCATAGAAAGAAAAAACTGGAGGTATTCATTGAAGAGCGCATATCAACACGTGCAATGAAGGGAATAGGCGTCGGTGCATTCAACAGGACATGGACGAGCGCAACGGAAAAAGAAGCGCTTAAACTGATTGACTGGCAGCAGTCGCACGGCTGAACTGCATACCCTGCTGCCAACGTGGAACAAAATGCGGGTATTCTGTCTGAAAAAGTGAATGTCTGTCATAAGAACAGAGCCGGCAGACAGGCAAATGAAAACAGTTTGTTGACACCGTTACGCGTGCGCGCCAGTATCCCCCTTGTTAATAAGTGCTGCGCAAACAGAGCCAAGACCGGCAGCACAGATTGATTTGATACACGCCTTATCATAAAGGGGGGTGTGGTATCTTGGGCGTGAACGGACTGTGTTGCGACGTCGCAATAAAAATATGATCCTGATTACCGCAACATGTCTTCCGGATAATATTGTCATAGAATGTCAGATGTGATATAGTAGTATTCGGCAATATCATAACGGTGGACGGTTGCCTTCTCGCTGGAATATAATTCCAAGAACTCCCGGAAAGGAGGTCTTACATGGGAAATATACGAAAGGGAAAAGGCTTTATGTACATAACCCTGTCTGATTTAATTCAGATTGGAATCTTTTTAGTCGGCTTTGCAGCCTTGCTAAAAAGTAAAAAATGAGCATAAAAATAACCGCCCTAGCCTCGCAAACTAGCGGTTATTTTTATAAGTAACCTATAAACTGCAGGCAACCGTTCACTGGTATTGCCTTTTTCATGTCTAATATAACACATAACCACTTTGATATCAATATATTTTGGCGCATTTATTTTCATTATGTTTTATTATGTTTCATTGTGTTTCAATTCATTTGATATTATTCTCCTGTACTTATGCAAACCGCAACATGCAGTAAACTATAAAAAAGTGACGGTTAAAACATTGTAGGCATTTAACGAAATTAAGCCGTAAGGCAAGATATGAAAACATGAGGGTAGAATTCACAGCCTGTAATTTGATAAAATTTTAAGCGTAATGGAGAACATGCCACTTGATGATAAAAAAGACGGTACGAGCCACCACATGAGCGCACAGGGGCATTGAAACGGGGCAGGCAGTACAAAAGAACAGGAAAGGAATGTTAAGCATGAAACGCAGAAGACAGATAATCAGTATGATTAATCAGATTACAGACAACCGGTATTTGGAATATTTGTATACGCTCATAAAAGAGCTGATGCAGTCCGGACAGAATAGCGAATAATAAACCTGCTGCCATAATAGCCACTGGCAGCAGGGAATAAACAAAGTATTCAAATCGGGGAACCCCAAACAAGGGTTTACAAATCTGCACGTATGGAATATAATATACTTAACAAGGAAGCCGACACGATAGCGCACACCTATCCGTTTCCGGCGAAAATATTGGTAAAAAATAGCACCTTTACTTTGTCAGAGCGGGGGTGCTATTTTTTATGTGTGTATGTCAAAATTGCAACGATTAGTAAAGCAATAGATGTAATAAGCTGTAATTCTTCATATGTACTCATAAAAAACGCCTCCTTCCTTCAAGGCTCGGAACGGAGGTATTCACACCCTGTCAGCTTCCCGGTTAAGCATATTATATTTTCATGGTGCAAAAGTGTATTATCCTGCCTTTTCAGGGGAAACGCCGCACAGCTCCAGGGCGCATTTCTCTAAAAATTCCCATTCATCAGAATTTAATCTTGCAAGCATTGAGATAAAGCGGTTTTTGAAACTGTCGCTTTCCTCATTCAAAAGCTGGGAAGTCAGACGTGCAATATCGGAATACCGGTCATTGCTTCTGAACATGTCCCCTGAACCCTCACGAAGCCACACCTCATTTACATTAAATTCGCGGCAGATTAAAGATATAACGGCATCAATGGGAGTATTGCGACCGCTTTCGTAAGTTGCAATAGTTGTTCTTTTTATGCCTATTTTATCGGCAAGCTCTTGTTGAGTTAGACCTAATTCTTTTCTAAGCTGCTTAATTCGTTTTTCCATTTTATCACCTACTTTCTTTAACAATATTATACTACCGCATACCAAAATGGTCAATCAAAAATGACGCAAAGTAACAAAAAGATATTGACAAATGTTATAATGCGTCGTAATATATACGCATAGTAACAAATTTAAACGAAAGATAGGTAACCGGAATATGGCAGAAACGGCAGTTAAGGAAGTAATGACAGACAAAGAACGGAAAATCATGCGGACATTCGGGGAAGTAATACCGAAGCTTACGGAAGGCGAAAAAGATTATCTTTTGGGGCTTGGTGAGGGGATGAGGGTATCAATATCAAAAACAGCAACGGGACAGAACACCGCACCGGCAGCAGTGCAGATAAACCAAAGCTTGTAAGCCGCTGCGATGTCGCAACGGGACATTTAATAGCAAGAGCAGTTTTTATAATATCCAAAAAATGATACATCACTTCATAAGCATATAGCGGCTTCCAATAGATACTTCATGAACGCAAGCCGTTGCGACATCGCAAGAAAAAAGAAAGGACAATCATGGCATGGAAAACATGAAATTAAGACCGGAAAACGGAGAAAACACGACAAACCTTGAGAGTGGAGCAGCGGTCTATAAAAAACGAATAATAGAATTGCTGGATACGGTGCCCGATGATGACATAGTTTGTTTTCGTTTTATATATACCCTGTTAAACCGTCATGTCAAAAGTGGCAGAAAATGGATTATAGGCTAATAAATATATAATCCAATCAAAACAGGGGTTCGGAATACCAGTTCGCACACAAAACGCAAAAAAGAATAAAAAAATTACCGTCGGCAACCCTTCCACAAGCCCGACGGTAAAGAACCTGCCTCAACAGACACCCTGTAATATAAGCGCTGTATTAAAAGCTGTCTTTATTATAACGGTCGGGGAGGAAAAAGTCAAGAAAAATCAGGGTTTTCGAACCCCTGCGACGGTCCATAAGTTTATTATCCTATGGACATCAGACAGAAAAATTTTAAGGAAATAACCAAACATAAAAACGAAAGAGTGGTTGCATATATGCCGTACATCAAAAAGACCTGTAAGGCAGGAAAAACGAAACACGTAAAAATGTATTATTCCATACGCTGGCACAGCAGGAAAGAGGGCAGGAGGGAGCCAAAGCGCAACCTTACCAGCGAAGCGCAGAAAAAAGTAAACCTCCGGCAGGCAGAAGAGAAGCTGGAAAAGAAGCTTGATGCGAATTTCTGCGGTGACGATTATTACCTGACACTGGATTACAGACCGGAGGAACGCCCGGAAGGAAAGAAGGGAATAAGCGAACACATGAAGCGTTACCTGCGCACAATGCGGAACCTGTATAAAAAAGCAAAAAAGGTATTCAAATATGTTTGGGTTGCGGAAGTCGGCAGCAGGGGAGCCGTACATATACATATCGTCATCAGCGGGACGGATGACATGAGGGCGGTAATTAATGCGTGGACGCATGGCGGGACCACAATCAAGCCAATGTATGCAGACGGGAACTACAGGAAGCTGGCGCACTATTTTATCAAGTACAGCGAAAAAACGCTTAAAACGACGGGAGAGCTTCAGGGTAAGCGCTGGAACGCAAGCAAGAATTTAGTTACGCCTGTCGAGAGAAAGAAAGTTATCATGCGGGACGCGTTCCGTTATGATATAAAACCGCCTGAAGGCTACTATTTGGATAAAGACAGCGTAAGAATGGGCATTCATGAGGAAACAGGTTATTCGTTCCTGAAATATACGCTAGTACGGCTGACCTGCTGAAGCGTGGCAGGACGGGCAGCAGTTCCGGAGGTGACGCAGAATACTGCTGCCAATGCGGAACAAATGACAGTCACAGAAAGAAGGTGAGGAAATGCTGGATAATGAGGAACAAAGAATAACGGAGACTGACAGGAAAACAAGCGCGGAGAAGCGGCGCGAAATGATTATGAAAGAGCTATTAAAAATAACAGATTTAGAAATGTTAGAGAGTGTTTTTTGGTTTGTCAGGGGAACGGTGGACATAGAGCACAGGCGAAAGGAGATAAAAAAGGATGTACACATGCGAAAGATGCGGATGTAACTATGACGCGGGCGAGATGAAAGGCAGGATATGCGTTGACTGCATGGAGAGGCAGCAGGAACGCGACAAACACACAAAAGAGTATATGCGGATGATACAAAGACAGCCGCACCAGCTAATGTTTGACATGCAGGGATGCAGTAATGTGCGGGGAATGAAGCACGGAAAGGAGGCGGTGACAGGTTGACGCCGACAGAAAAGAACAACAATATCGTACCAATGAGGAAAGCGCCGGAGGCGCAAAGCAGATGGATGCGTGCAAAGGCAGCAACGGAGTATTTCCACATATGCAGGAATACGCTCGACAAGATAGCGCATGAATGTGACGCGGTGGGCAGGATTGGTGACAAAATCAAGATATATGACGTACAGAAGATAGAACGGTATATCAGGATACGTTAAACTGCTGCCAATGGCATAACACGGACACATGAGGGACCGGAACGCGCGGCGCATCGGCAGACACATACAAAACGCGCCCTGACAAGCGGATTATCAAGGCGCGGCGTATGGTTAAAGAAAAGAAAGTTTAAACGCAGCATTATTATACCATAATATGCCCATAAATGGAAAGGAAAAGGATAAAAATCATGAAAAAGGCAAACAAACGCTTCAGGCGTGAATTACTGGCAGCAGAACGGGAGGGAAAGAATAGTATAAAAAGGTATCCGCTGAATAACAGCGTCCACACGGACGACGAAGACGAAGAATGCGTTACGCTTTATGCCGGCGGCGGGGTAATGGTATCATGTTCGGCGAACTTATTCCGCCCGGGGAATTATTGAAAGCATTGAGGCAAAAAGGCAGCAGGGGGCATTATATGAGCTTACAGGGGCATTGAATGACCGACACACGCAGCAACAACTGCTGCCGATATGCCAAAAATCCGTAGAATAAAGTAAAACCGGAGTTTTCGGACATCGTTACGCGTGCGCGTGCGAAAACGGATAAGGGGACATCGTTACGCGTGCGCGTGGAAAAAATGCTAAAGAGCCGAAAAATAAAGTAAAACTGGAGTTTGTTGACATCGTTACGCGTGCGCATGGAACTGACAGCAGGAGAGGACAGGGACGAGGTGAGATTGCCCTGTCCTTTTTCTATGCGCAGACCCGTGCAGATGAATTATGCCGCTAAGGCGGCGCACGGGTCGCGCGGCGAGTAGTGGAGAAGGTCATTCCCCTACTCGATTAATATGCCTTCCATTGCCACAAACGTCACCGCAAGGCAAAAGAAAGCATGACAGGCAATTTAAATTCTAAGCATCAGGGTAAAAAAGGCAGCAGAGGGCACCACATGAGCGTACAGAGGCATTGAATGATTGTCATGGTCATAAGCCTGCTGCCATCATGACGGAAGGGCAGCGGTATATATAGTGATATGCCGTTGCCGATCGGCGGCGCCGGCAGCAGGGTGACGGCGAACAAACGCCACCGCATCAGCAAGCGGATAGTTTCCTTACTCCGGAAAAAGAACATACGTTAGATAAAAAAAGCAAACATGCGTTAGGATAAAAAAGCACGTATTGATGCATAAATATACGAATATACACAAAATAACGCATAAATATGCATAATGACACTGTATAAAACACAATGAAACAAAAACGGCATGACAAGGAAAAAGTAAAAAAACCTGAAACCCTTGTAAATAGGGCATTTTTCGCACCTTTGCATCCAACTATTCACAAAAGATTAATTTTGCGAATAGTTGAAATCCGCAAAACCGAACAAACAAGGGTAAAAGGTAAAACAAACAAGTAAATTTACAAGTGCATAGGAATGATGTAAAATAATAAACACCTTTTGTCATGCTTGTGCAGAAGGAGATTGAAAGATGGTTAAAGAAAGACAAAGAACAACACGAAAGGACAAACGCGGAAGGATTTTAAAGAAAGGAGAAGGACAGGACAAGAACGGACGATATTATTATGTATACACAGACACATCAGGAAAGCGAAAACGCATTTATGATATGGATTTGGCAAGTCTTAGGGAAACAGAAAGGCTTATACAGAAGAACTTAGAAGACGGCATAGACATGAGCGCGTCAAATAGAACGCTGAATGAACAGTTTGACTTGTATTTGTCTACAAAAGACATCAGGCAAAGCAGCTTGTCGCATTACTTGGAACGGTGGAAAATTGTCAAAGATGATATTGGAAAAAAGAAAGTAACCGACATAAAGAAGGCAGATTTGCAGTTATTTTATAGAAAACTGAAAAAAGAAGGGTATGCAGACAGTACAATTAGGCAGATTGGCAATTCGATGATTACGCCCGCTTTGGAAATGGCATTTGAGAACGACGTAATTAGGAAGAACCCGGCAAAGGGCTGCATGAAAGAATATAATAGCAAGGTAAAAACAAAAGAAGCACTGACAGTGGAAGAGCAAAAGACATTCATTGACTTTATAAGAAACACGGAACAATACAACCGATATTTGCCGATGTTTATGGTATTGTTTTCTACTGCCTGCAGGCGCAGTGAAATTGTCGGATTGACATGGGATGACGTGGACTTAAAAAATAAAACAATATCAATCAACCACCAGCTATTGTATAAAAACTTCGGTGATGGTTTTAAGTTTCATTATGCAGAACCCAAAACAGATGCAGGAATGCGGGTAATCCCAATGACGCCGAATTGTTACAAAGCGCTTATTCGTCAACGGGAACTCCAACTCATGTTAGGAATTCCAAGAGACGTTGAAACGGCGGGGCTTTGTGATTTTGTATTTGCAACGTTAAAAGGTACGCCATTTACACCGTCAAGCGTTAACAATCTGCTGAAGGCAATCATTGATAAATACAATTAACAGGAGGCAATACGGGCGAAGGAAGAAAAACGCCGGAAAATACTCTTGCCGCACATCAGTTGGCATACTTTCCGGCATACGGGTTGTACAAGGCTTGCAGAAGGTCACATAGACATTAAGAGCCTGCAACAATTCATGGGACATTCCGACATACGGGTTACAATGAATGTGTATAACCATGTGGATAAAGAACGAATAGCACAGGAAGTAATTCAAGCTGCTGCCAATTCCGAAGTGATATAAATTTTATAACAAAATTATAACATAAGGAGTTATAAAAGATAAAAAATGCTGATACATAATGAAAAGTGAAAAATCCAAGAATGCCCTATTTATGCGTGTTTTAGGCACATAGTGACACATAATGAAATACTATTAAGGCGATTGACATGATAGGAATTAAATGATATATATTTAGATAGAAAATAACAGGCGGATACAGTATAGG
>CAMWNY010000094.1 GCA_947175775.1 uncultured Lachnospiraceae bacterium
TTTCTTCTTCAGCAACTGCGAAGTATCCAGCACCTGCTCGGACGGCTTCGCTTTTTTCGCCCGTTTCTGCTTTCCCTCCTTTTTCGGCGCACGTTCAGAATCCTTCTGCGTCTGCGTTTCCGCAGTCTGCCCTGCCTGCTCGGACGACTCTGTCCTCCCTGCCGGTTCCGCCTGTACCGTCTCCCTGACCGTACCCGCAGCAACATCAGCCGCAGCCTTCTTCCATTTCCCCGTCACGCCGCCAAACTTTGGCACATACTGAAACCGCCGCATCGCAACATCCGCCAAAAACAGGAAAATCGCAAACGCCGTCAGCAAATTCGTCAGCGGATAACGCTCCTTTGCCTGCGCCGCAATGCGCGTCCAAACAGTATCCTGCTCCGTAATCACCTTCCCGTACTGCCCGGCAAACCGCAGATACGGCTCCGCGCTCACATCGAACTTATATTCGTCCGAAAACTGCACCGCCGCCGCGGTCGTCATATAGCTCTGAATTTCCCCGCCCTCCGTACGCCGGATATTAAAATGATACAATCCCGTCTGAGATGTAGGAAGCTGCGCCGTATATTTCCCCGGCGCCGTCGCATGCAGTTTCGCCTCGCTGCTCTCCCCGTCGGGAGCAATCATCGTCACAAGAATTTCCGTCCCACTGCCGTAATCGCCCGTCTGATAAACCACCTCGGTCTGTTCGCCAGCCGTCACCACGTTTACGCTGTCCTCGCCCATATCGGCATTTCCTGTCGAATAGTCCACAATGCGTTTCCAAAGCTGCACGTAATCGTCCTTCCCTGAAAACGCGCCGCTCCACTCGCCCGTGACATCGCTGTTCCAGGCGGCAGTCCTGCCAAGCCCGTACTGCCATACCGTCAAAATCGGGTCTTCCTTATCCGCAGAGACAATCACCGGATTCGACGCCGTCTTCGGCGTTGCGGCAACGTACCCGTAAAGCGAAGGCCATCCTTCAGCAAACAGACCGCGCGTCAGCTCATGCCCTCCCCGGACTGCAAGCGGGAAATTGCCGTTTTGGATATAGCTGTCACCGCCCAAAAAAACCTCCTGCGCGAAAATCTTTGGAATATCACTCGAAATATCCGAATAATAATATCTGCCGCCGCAGTTATCCGCCAGCTTTTTCAAAAGCTTTGTGTCGGAATCCATTCCGACCGCCACTGTTGAAAGCGTAATGCCGTTTGCCGTATAATCGCTAATCACATCTGTATAATTGCCGGTTTCCCCCATTCCGTCCGTCAAAAGCACCACATGCTTCACGGACGCGTCACAGTCCTCAAGCGCCTTGCATGCCTCCAAAAGCGCGGGCTTTATCGTCGTTCCGCCGCCCTCGTTAATCTGCTTAATCGCGTCCTTGACTGCCGTCTTGTCGTCCGCCGTCTGCAATTCCACCTGCCATGTATATTTGTCATCGAACGTCAGTACGCCAACGTAATCCGTATCACGCAGATTGTCCGCCGCCACCGTTGCCGCCCGGATTGCAATATCCAAATTCGTGATACCCGAACCGTCCAGTGCGCCGCTCATACTGCCCGAATGGTCAATCACCATCACCATCGCCATAGATGGCACTTCATTCACGCTGCGCAGCTGCATATCCACGGGCAGCACCGTTTCCAGCGCCGTATCCCGATAACCGCCAAGCGCAAAGCTGTCTTCACCGCCACAGCAGATAAAACCGCATCCGTAATCCTTCACATATGTTTCCAGGTTTTCCAAAAAACCAACCGGTAAATCATCGACATAGGTGTCCACCAAAATAATCGCCCTGTAGTCCAGCATGGCGTTGATACTGTCCGGCGCATTCAGCGCAGAAACCGTACTGTAATCACAGCCCGCCGCGCCCAATACGGACGCAAAGCCCGAAACGCTCGTATCACGCCCCGAAATCACAAGGATTTTTGGAACCGCCTCCACGACGGAATACGCGCTGAACGTGTCATTTTCAGGGCAGGTATCCCCCTGTGCCTGAACCTGCACGCGCAGATTTTCCATTGCGCCGCTTTGTGTGCCCGTGTCAACCTGCGCGCTGAACGCAAAGCGGTTGCTCCCTTTATTTAGGTGCACGCTGTTCGCCGCAGTCTGACTGCTCCCGTTGTAAAGCGCAATCACCGCGTCCGTATCATAATTGCTCTCCACAAGCACCGTAATCGAATACTTGTCGTTCGGGTGCAGATACGACGGGAGCATAACATTATCAATATAAGCGTCCGGCGTTTCCTCGTTCTCATAAAGCAGCGTCAGAAACTCCGCCTGGCTTGCCGTCAATGCCTGTGCCATATTTTGAATGTCGCCCCGCGTTTCCTTTCCGTCCGTCAGCACCACAAGGCGTTTTCTGTAATCGCCCGAAAGCAGCGTAAGCGCCTTGGAAACAGCGTCCTCGAAGTTCGTCGCCGCCTTCTCGGGCAGCGTCATCAGTCCTCCGTAATGCGTCCCGTCCGTCAAAAACTGCTCCACCAATGTATCTTTTCCAAACGTCACAATCCCGTAAACATTCCCCGCAGGCATTTTGCCGACCGTTTCCTGCAAATACTGCTCCATGCGCTCCAAATGCTCCGCATTGCTGTTCGACAAATCCACGACAAATACCGTAGCAGTTTGGGAGCTGCCCTTTTTCAGCGTAATGCCGAGCAGCGCGAGCAGCACGCACAAAAACACCGCACCGCGCACCACAAGATAAAAAATTTTATCTCGATAAAACTTCCCACGATACCCCATTTGACGCACATAGACAATCCACTCCACAATCAAAAGCAGGATTGCAAGCAGCAAAAATAAATTGCGCAGCGTCTGCTTCACCTTTTGCAGGCGCGCCTCCCCCGAACCGCCGACCGACTCCGCCGTCACCCTGCCGTCCGACTCCGCCGCCGTCTGAAAACGCACGACATACGACTCCTGATATTCTTCATTTCCGAGCGTATACAGTCCCGCCTTAGCTGGACGGCTTTCAAACTGCGTCCTGTCCAATTCCGCCCACGGCTGCAGGGCAATTTCCTCACCCGCATAATAAACATTTGTTGCCAACCAAGACGTGTCGGAGAGATAAATCATGGCATTTGCAAGAAAAATGGGAAACTCCGCCCGCAGCGGAAAATCTGACTCTCGAATGTCAAAGCCGACAACAACCTCTTTCCTGCCATCCTGCTCACCATAGTAGCCGACGCACTTTCCGTCGTACTCCAAAAAGCTCTGCGCCCCCTCGGGCAGTGCAAAGCAGTACGCCGTGTTTACGCCAATCGTAAAACCTGAAAGCCCCGCCGTCAAATCGCAGTCCGTCATGTCAAGCACCACGTTTTCAAGCGTTTCGACAGGTTTGGCACCGCCGTCGCCAAAAATCAGACGATTGCCCTCACTGTTCTGCGGCGTCTGTCCTGCGTCGTAAATCACCACATTATAACCCATTTCCTTGAGCGGCGTACGCTTGGAAATGCCCGTATCCTGCACACCGTCCGCCGCCGCGTCGGTTTGGGATTTCGTAATCGTATCACCCGTCACGGCAACGTATGCCTTTTCCAAAAACGTGTTGCCGTTCCCGACAAGCAGTCCCCGTATTTTGTTCTGACGGCTCTTAACTGCCTGTGAAACATTGTCCGCCGCAAGGCTGTCGCCTGCCGCACCATCAAAGGAAATATTGTCAAGGCGAGATGTGAGCGTCTTTCCCCGCCAGTCCACCGCTTCGAACAGGCACGACGCGTTCTCCGACGGCGCAAGACGCACCTGTTTCAGCGCAATCAGCGCCTCTTCACTGTCATGCAAACCGACGTCAAACGTTGCTTCCGCGTCACTGTAATTCGTCACGCTCACAATCACGTCATAGCTGCCGTCCTCCCGCTCCGTATACACAGTGTACTCATTAGCCACATTGGAAACGGCATCGCCTACGACATAAAGCTCCTTTTCAGCGCCGCCGCGCAGCTCCTCAAACGCCGCCGCACCGCTGCCGTCCGTAAAAACAAGCAAATCCGCCGCGTTTTCCGCCGTATCCCCCACAAGCGTATCCAAAATCCCCTGCGCCTGTGCAAGATTACCGCCGCCGTCGCTGCACTCTAAGTTTCTCAACGTCTGCAGCAGACTCTCCGTGTCCGTCATATCCACCGCCAAAAGCTTTACGCCAACGGCGTCCGCCGTCACGACGCAAAACTGCGTCCCCTGCGCCGTCTGCACCATATCGCACATCAGTTCTACCGCTTCTGTAAGGCGGCTCTTTCCCCGGCTATCGCCGTAATGCCCGATATGCTGCATACTTGCGCTCGTATCGACCAGCAGGATTTTCCTGCCCCCGCCGTGATTATCCACGCGGATAAACGGCGACATCAGCGCAATCACAAGCAGTATAATAATCAAAATCTGCAAATACATTAAAATATTGTGCACAAATTTCTCGAAAAACGTCCGCGACTGCTCGTTTTTGAGCAGTTTTTTCCAAAGCAGATTTGAAGAAATGCGGTAATCCACACCCTTTGGTTTTAACAAATACAGCAAAATAATAATTGGAACCGCCGCCAAAAACGCCAACGGCATTAAACTCTCAAATTGCAACAGTTCCGCTACGCTCACTGTTGCGGGCAAAAATCCATTCATAATCGCCTTGGGCGATGGATTTTTGCAGAAAGCTACTACACTTTCGTACGGTATTTGCAGCAATGTGCAAATACCTGTCTGTACAATTTTCTCAAATATCATATAGCATCCTTAAATCCTGAAAAATCAGTTGATAAATGTCCTTCTGTGTACTGCACAGCGCGTAAAACGCCCCGTTTTTGGCACATGCACGCTCAAGCTGCAGCAAAAACTGCCCAAGCGCCTTCTCGTACACCCGAATGCTCGCGGCGTCAATCGTCAGGCGCAGCGTGCTTTCCTCCTCCATGTCAATCAGGTTTTTCGTGCCCGTCAAGTCCACCGAAAGCTCCTCTCCCGCAAGCACATGCAGCAGCACGCTTTTCTGCCGCCTGTATGCCAAAAACCGCAGCAGCTTCACCACCGCCTCATCATCGTCCTGCAAAAAGCTTTCCTGCAAAAAATCACTGAGTATCACGGTCACGCCCGTGCCCTTTGCGGGAAGCTGTCTGACCGCCTCACCAATGTCCGCCGTCCCGTCAAAAGAACGCCTCTCCAGCCACTCCACAAGACGCGGCAGCGCTTTTTTCCCGCCGCCCGCCATAAAGGGCTGCTGCATGTTCTTCATGTCATAAAGCATCACACGGTCCATGTTGTTCAGCCCCAAATACGCAAGCGCCGCCGCAAGTACGCAGGCAAGCTCTCCTTTTTTCTTCGCACCGTAATCCATCGAAGCACTGGTGTCAAGCAAAATCGAGATAACCGCCTCTTTCTCTTCCATATATTCTTTCACATAGAGCCTGTCCAGCCGCCCGTAGGCGTTCCAGTCAATGCGCCGGATGTCGTCGCCCGTCATGTATTCCCTGAAATCCGAAAATTCCATTGAGGTGCCTTTCTGCATGGATTTGCGGTTTCCCGTCAGGTTCATGGAGGTTCTTTGTCCCATAGATAATCGCAGGCGGGACAGCTTGTCGAAAAATGCGGTGTCAAGTTTCATATAACACTAGCCTCCGTTTAAACGTTCTTAATTGTATCTAAAATCTGCTGAATAATATCGTCTTCCGACACCCCCGCACTCACTGCGTCGAAGCTCGGAATAATGCGGTGGCGCAGCACAGGATACGCCGCCTCCTGCACATCCTGAAACGAAACGTTAAACCGTCCCTCCAAAAATGCCTTCGCCCGCGCCGCGCGGATTAACGCCTGCGCCGCTCTCGGGCTTGCGCCCTCGCGGATATACGGGTTCTCTGTATGCGTCGCCATGACAAGCTCCAACAGATAATCCATCACCGCATCCGCAATCGGAATTTGGCTCACCAACGCCTGCGCCGCAAGCAAACCCTCACCGTCTATCTGCTTTTCAATCGCAGGAGGCTGCGCTCCTTCTGTCAGTCCGACAATGCCTTTCAGTTCCTCTTTTGACGGAAAACGCACCAAAATTTTGAACATAAAACGGTCAAGCTGTGCCTCTGGCAGAGGATATGTGCCCTCGTTCTCAATCGGGTTCTGCGTCGCAAGCACAAAAAACGGCGCGTCAAGCGCATGGCTTTCGCTGCCCACCGTAACCGTGTGCTCCTGCATTGCTTCAAGCAGCGCCGACTGCGTTTTCGGCGTGGCACGGTTGATTTCGTCCGCTAAGATTAAATTGGCAAAAATCGGTCCGCGCACAAACGAGAAGCTGCTGCCCTGCTCGCCCTTCATAATAATATTCGTTCCTGTTACGTCGCTCGGCATCAAATCCGGCGTAAACTGAATGCGCTTAAACGGCAGGTCGAACACCTTTCCGATTGTGCTGACCAGTCTTGTCTTTCCAAGTCCCGGCATACCCTCCAACAGCACGTTTCCGCCCGTCAGCATTGCAAGCATGACCTGACGGATGACCTCATGCTGTCCGATAATGCCTTTTTGTATTTCCGCTTCACACGCCGCAATCCGCTGTGCCATATATGCCACGTCCTGCAGTCTGTTTTTGTCTAATTCGCTCATTTTTATACTCATGCTCCTTTCTCAGCGTGCAAGTTGAATGTGAACTTGCTCACATTGCTGCCAAGCACAACATTTCTTCATATCACATATAATTAGTGTGAGAAGAACTTCTAATCACTCGCAGCAAAAGCTGTTTCGTGAAGAAGTTCTAAGTCTCACACAAGAGAATGCCCAAAGTACGGGCATTCTCCGCATTGATTTGAGATTCCGCAGCGCGGAATCATGGAGGTTGGCGTGACTTTTTATCACAAATTGGAAAACGGTATCTTGCCATGCACTTCAAACAGGTATCGCCCTGTCGGCTCGCCGTCCGTTCCCATCTCGCAAAGCTGACCGTACGTGCACTTTTCAAAAATCTCGTCCGAAAAGACATCGTCAACCTCCGCGCCGCCCTTATCGTCCAACTGATACAGCAGCAACTCATAGCACTCCAGCGCCAAATTATATGCATACCGTTCAAGAACCTCCGCCGGAATGCCCGCCGCAAGCATTTGCGCCGCCTCCGAATCCCACTTTTCAAGCGTACCCTCCGCGTGCTGCTTTTCAAGCCATTTTCGATACCCACCCTTGTAAAACTCCAACCTGTCATTCAAAGGTTTGAGTAAACGAAACGTCGGAACCACCGCCCAAATGTCATTATCGTATTGCAGATACCACTCTGCCTGTTCTTTGGTCAGCCCTAATTTTATTAAAACCTCTTTTTTCTCTTCTTCTGTCATTGTTCTTCTCCCTTTGTTTGATATTTTATTCACAATTTAATGTTCCAGTGATTTTTCACTCCACCCTGACTGCCTCAAGTTTTTTTTCCAAAAACTCCTTCAATTCCAGCGCAATGATATTCAGTGCACGTTCATCTGCTTTATACCCAAGTACGAAAAGGTATACCGCACTCTCTTCCTGTTCAGGCGTTACCAGCACTTTATATTTTACCCTGCTGCGTACATCTCTTCTGCCTGTTGTACTATCTATTGTCAGCGTATATGTTCCGTCCTCCTCTTTTCCAAACTTACTGTCAAACGGACCATAGGATTCCATCCATAATCTCGCAATTACCTGCCCGCAGGACAGCTTTGTCATATACTTCATTCTTGGCTTATGTCCAAACTGTGCATTTTTGAGATCGTAAACATCATAGACTTTATAATTCATCAGACACATTGGAACCCCAATAAGAAAGATAAACAAAAACGTAGAACAAAAACCGAATAAATCCATCTTGACACCTCCTGATTTTTCAGTATCAGAAGCAACATTACCCTCTTTACCATCTCATTAAATACCGCGCCACGATTTTACTCTCATAAAACCACCAATGCTCATCAATCCGCCGTGTCCGATACCAGTATTTTCCAAACCCTAAAGCAATTCCTTCCGTCTCCTCATTGCATTCCTCTATCGTTTTGGATAGCTCTTCTTCGTGTTTCAAAACAAAGGAACATATTTTCCTCTCTATTTCATTTTCTTGAAGTATCTTAATCTTCCCTACACATTCTCTAAAAAATTATAGCACGTTCCAAAGTGCTTTTGTATAGGTTAACAAGAAAAAACTTTCGCCCCATTGTATATCCCACCCAACTATCCTATAATAAAACAAAAAATCAACCCACACAATCGGAGGTAACAAAATGAAATTCCCTGATATGGTCCTAGGCGAAAACGGTTTATTGATAGAATTACGCTGCAGCAACACGTTCAATGAGCAACTCTTTGCAGACATTACAGACTACCTGAACGAACATTTATCCGAATGGAAAACAAAAGGCTCCATTCCTGTTGCTGACGCAGTATCTATTTTTAATCTGATTGACGATTTAGCGGGTGGAAATCGATTTTTGAGTGAAGAAACCGCACTTCGCGTAGAGGACGCCGCACTTGAAATTCAAGATATCATTTCCGAATTAGAACCCTGACCCATAGTTCAGATTCTGTAGAAATTGCACACGTGAAATTACG
>CAMWNY010000095.1 GCA_947175775.1 uncultured Lachnospiraceae bacterium
TGTCTATTTTTATGTAAACGGCGAATTAATACTTGAAGATTACCGCTTACAATCACCGCTTTACGGGAGTTCCCCCGGAAGCCGCTGGCATATGATTTCACTCAATGCCTCTAAGAAACCCGTACAGCTGTGCCTTGAGGTTACGGCATGTTACTCCAATTCAAAAGGGCTGATTGACAATATTTATTTGGGGAAAACGCAGGAGATTTACCGGAAAATAACCTCCGAACGGATTTTTGGCTTTGTTGTGAGCGCCTTTTTATATCTTTGCGGCGTTGTTATCATTGTACTGTATTTTTTTATGCGCCGCGGACATACGGCAGGCAAAGACTTGCTTTATCTTGGACTTGCCACATTTTTCTCCGCACAATGGCTGAGCGCGGAATCTGTTTTGTGGCAGCTCTTTATAGGGCACTCCGAGGTCATCCACCTTTGGGGTTATACTGCGCTTACCGCAATTCCGCTCTCCTACGGTATGCTGGCGGTACACCGTTTAAAGGGAAGGCTGCGGACATTTTCCGTCGGTTTCAGCTTTGTCAGCGCGATTGGTTTGATTGGAGCCGTCATTCTTCAGCTATTGGGAATAGCGGATTTCCACTACTCGCTTGTTGTCACGCGAATACTGCTTGTGTTTTTAATTCCGCTTATGATACCGTTGGTATTAAGCTATATGAACAGCGGGAGCGAAAACTCGAAAAAACATATTATTTTCCCGCTGCTTGCGGTGCTCGTCATATGCATTGCAATATCATTAATCAAGTATATTCAAGGCAGCTATGGCAATTATTCATCCTATGTGCGCACCGCGCTGCTGTGCTTTCTGCTGTGTCTGATTGTGTATCAGTTCAATCAGATTGTGACGACCTTCTCCAAAGGCATGAAAGCAGATATGCTGCACGACCTTGCGCTGACGGACTACATGACGGGACTGTACAACCGCACGGCATTCAATGAGCATGTTCCGGAGTACAATCATATTATCGACAGTTTTTCGCCGCTCGGAATTATCCAGTTTGACGTCAACAACCTCAAAAAGGTCAACGACACGCTTGGACACGAGAAGGGCGATATGATGATAAAGGCAGTTGCAGACGGTATGCGGTATGCGTTTGTCCAGTTTGAAAAAGAGTGCGCCTCTTACAGAACGGGCGGCGACGAATTTCTTACCGTTATTAACGCAAGCAACGCGGACGAAATCTATCATACGTGTATCCAGCGTCTGATGCAGTATTGTGAAGATTTTAACAAGAAGCCCGACTTGGACTTTACCTTGACGATTGCACACGGGTATGTCCTGACAAAAGGCGGTAAAACACTGGAAGAGGCAATTGATGAGGCGGATGCGCTGATGTATGAAAATAAGCGGATGCTTAAAGGCTTACGCTAAAATAGAACGCTATAAAAAAGGAGGCAGAAGATATGCAGAATTATTCAGGTGAAGCAGGATTACAGTACCATTTACAAATACGACCGGGCGATGTCGGCCGTTACGTTATTTTACCGGGCGATCCCAAACGGTGCGCAAAAATTGCAAAGCATTTTGACGATGCGAAGCTTGTTGCGGACAGCAGGGAATACATTACCTACACGGGGTATCTCGACGGGGAAAAGGTAAGTGTTACCTCGACCGGCATTGGCGGACCGTCAGCCTCCATCGCTATGGAGGAGCTCGCGCTTTGCGGAGCGGACACTTTTATCCGTGTAGGCACATGCGGCGGAATTGATTTGGAGGTAAAAGGCGGCGATATTGTCATTGCAACAGGCGCAATCCGAATGGAAGGCACAAGCAAGGAGTACGCGCCGATTGAGTATCCCGCCGTGGCGGATTTAGACGTCACAAACGCGCTTGTGGCATCATGCAAGGAGTTAGGACTTCCTTACCATACGGGCGTTGTTCAGTGTAAAGATGCATTTTACGGGCAGCATGAGCCGGAGCGGATGCCGGTCAGCTATGAGCTGCTCAACAAGTGGGAGGCATGGAAGCGCATGGGGTGCAAAGCATCCGAGATGGAATCGGCAGCGCTGTTTATTGTAGCAAGCCATTTAAGAGTGCGCTGCGGCTCCAACTTTTTAGTGGTGGGCAATCAGGAACGAAACGCCTTGGGAATGGATAATCCGATGGTGCATGATACCGAATCCGCCATTAAAACAGCCGTTGCCGCCATCCGTAAATTAATTGCGGCAGATCATGGGAAATAACAGTCAATTGTCGGAAGGAGGCATTTAGGAATGAGCCAAAATAAACCGAAATACAACAGAATTTTTACCATTGTCATTGACTCCTTGGGCGTGGGCGCTGCAGACGATGCGGCTTCCTACGGCGATGCGGGAACCGATACGCTCGGTCATATTGCGCAGCATACGCAAAACCTGCAAATCCCGAATCTCCAAAAACTGGGCATTGCAAACCTGCGCCCCCTAAACGGCGTATCACCAGTGGAAAATCCGTCCGGTTATTTTATGAAGCTGCATGAGGCAAGCACCGGAAAAGATACAATGACAGGGCATTGGGAAATGATGGGACTGCATATTACAAAACCTTTTCAAACATTTACCGATACCGGATTTCCCAAGGAACTGATTGACGAGCTGTCCGCAAGAACCGGACGCACCATTATCGGCAATAAGAGCGCAAGCGGTACGGAAATACTCGACGAGCTTGCCGAAGAAGAAATTGCAACAGGACATATGATTGTCTATACGTCCGCAGATTCCGTACTACAGATTTGCGGAAATGAGGAAACTTTTGGTCTTGAGGAGCTTTACCGCTGCTGCGAGATTGCAAGGGAGCTTACGCTGCGCGACGAGTGGAAGGTCGGGCGCGTTATCGCAAGACCTTATGTCGGAAAGAAAAAAGGAGAATTTGTACGCACAAGCAACCGTCACGATTATGCGCTCAAGCCCTACGGTCGGACTACACTCAATGCGCTGAAAGACGCGGGATTGGATGTCATTTCGGTCGGAAAAATATTTGATATTTTTGACGGAGAGGGGCTTACGGAATCAAACAAATCCAAAAGCTCCGTTCACGGCATGGAGCAGACAATCGAGATTGCCAATCGGGACTTTCATGGTTTGTGTTATGTGAATCTTGTGGATTTCGATGCACTGTGGGGGCACCGCCGCAACGTAAAGGGCTATGCACAGGAATTAGAGAAATTTGATGAAAAGCTCGGGGAGTTTCTAAAACTTTTAAGGAACGATGATTTACTGCTTATCACCGCGGACCACGGAAACGACCCGACGCACACCGGAACGGACCATACAAGGGAAGACGTCCCGTTTCTCGCATATTCGCCGTCCTTTGAAGGCAGCGGAAAACTGGAGGATGAAGCGTCCTTTGCCGTAATCGGCGCTACCATCGCCGACAATTTCAATGTGCAGATGCCGGAAAATACTATTGGTCATTCCATACTGGAAACCCTAAAATAGAGAGACGAGGATAATACTATGAACATGGATCAGAAAGAACTTTTAAAAACTGTTGACCACACGCTGCTTACGCAGACAGCCACATGGGAGGAAATCCGTCAAATTCTTGACGATGCGATTGCTTACGGCACGGCTTCCGCCTGCATTCCCGCCGCTTACGTGAAACAGTCGGCAGATTATGTAGACGGTAAACTGCCAATCTGTACCGTAATCGGTTTCCCAAACGGATACCATACAACTGCAGTAAAAGTGTTTGAAACAAAGGACGCCATCGCAAACGGCGCTTCGGAAATCGATATGGTCATCAATATCGGCTGGCTCAAAGACGGAAAATATCAGGAGATTGAGGATGAAATCCGTCAGATTCATGAAGCGTGCGGCGGAAAAATTTTAAAGGTCATTATCGAAACCTGCCTGTTGACAGACGCGGAAAAAATTAAGATGTGCGAGCTTGTCACAAACGCAGGCGCGGAATTTATCAAAACTTCCACAGGCTTCTCCACGGCGGGCGCTACCTTTGCGGACGTAAAGCTAATGAAAGAGCATATCGGAAGCAATGTAAAGGTAAAGGCTGCCGGCGGCATTGCATCCCTCGACGATGCGCAGGAGTTTATTAAGCTTGGTGCAGACCGGCTGGGCACAAGCAGAATTATCAAACTTATCAAAAACACGGACAGCGGTTCCGGTTATTAAACTGCCTTAGAAACGGCAAAAGCGGAGAATGAATTGCAATTCTCCGCTTTTTTATGTTTTATCCTTGTCTGCATTTTCCATATCGATTTTTGCCAGAAAGTCATTTAAGTTCAGCAGCCCCTTAATCATCGCTTCCATTTCGTCCTCATACAGGTCCTTCACAATTGATTTTATCATTTTTTTATGAAAATCCCTGTGATGAAAGAACGCTTTTTTCCCTTTTTCCTTTAAAACAGCCAATACAACGCGTTTATCCGTGTCGCTGCGTTTGCGCAGGATATATCCCTTGCTCTCCAAGCTGTTCATATTGGTCGTCAGCGTGCCGACCGTAACGCCAAGGCGCGCTGCAATCTCGGACATGCGGCGCGGCTCATCAATACCGATTGCCTCAATGATATGCATATCATTGTTTGTAATATCCTGAAATTCCTCCGTTATGATTGCCCGCTCTTCCATGTCCATCATATTGTTAAAAAGCTTCACCAACAGTTCATTTAAGGTTCTGCTCGTCTTCTTTTCCATGTATGCACCAATTCCCCAATTAAACTTTTTAAGCCCCCCAAACGAGTATGCTTGCTCCATATGTAAGTCCTGCGCCAAAACCTGACAGCACTAGTCTGTCACCTTTCTTTAGTTTTTTGTCTCTGTTGAGTTCATCAAGCAGCACCGGAATTGTCGCCGATGACATATTTCCGATTTTGTCCAAATTCATGGGGAATTTTGATAAATCTGACTTCAGACGCTTTGCCACCGATTCAATAATGCGTACATTTGCCTGATGAAGAACAAACAAATCGACATCCTCCACCGTTAAGTTCGCCTTGCCTAACGCATCCTTGATGCATGCCGGAACCTGTCTTGTCGCAAATTTATATACTTCCTGTCCGTCCATATGAACATATGGATTGACTGCTTCCTGTTCCTTGGCATACGGGTTCTCAAGCCCCCGCTCCCCGCACGCAAGCACCATGCCCTTCGTGCCGTCGGCACCCATTACCATACACTCAATGCCTGCTTTCCTGCCGTTTTCACAAATTTCATCCTCCTGTGAAAACTCCATAAACGCAGCGCCCGCACCGTCACCGAACAGCACACAGGTGGAGCGGTCCGTCCAGTCTACCAGTTTGGAAAGCACTTCGCTTCCGACAATCAAGGCATTTTTGTAAAGTCCGGTCTGCATATAAGCATATGCCGTATTCAGTGCAAACAAAAATCCGGAGCACGCCGCATTCAAGTCAAACGCCACCGCCTTATGCGCGCCGATTGCACTCTGCACCTGACATGCACAGCAAGGGAGTAAAAGCTCCGGCGAACAGGTCGCCACCAAAATCAAATCCACGTCCGCCGCGTCGCGCCCCGCCATCGCAAGCGCCTTTTCACACGCTTTTGCGGCAAGCAACGATACCGTGTCTCCTGTCGAAATCCTGCGCTCCGCAATGCCCGTGCGTTCGCGAATCCACTCGTCAGAAGTCTCCACAATCTCTGCCATATCAAAATTTGTCACTATTTTTTCAGGCAGGGCGCTCCCCGTACCTGTAATTTTTATTGCCATTATGAAAATTCCTCCATTATATCGGCTACCGTCTCGATTTTATTTGCACGGTAGGCATTGCTGCCGCAGAAAATCAATCCCTCATCAAGATTGCCCTTTACTGCATTCACAAGAGCCTCCGTAATACAGTACGGCGTTGTCTCAGGGTTGCAGGTGCTGATGCACTGCCTGCACCCTCTCATAAACCGTTCACCTGCCGCCACTTTATCCAAAAAGGCATTATGTATCGCACGCCCCGGCATTCCAACCGGACTTTTTACCAACACAATATCCTCTTTTTTTGCATCAATATATGCCTGCTTATACGCCTCCGACGCATCACACTCTTTGGTCGTTACAAAACGCGTGGCAACCTGAACTGCCTTTGCACCCATCTCCAAATAATGCTCCATATCCGCACGCTCATAGATGCCGCCCGCCACTGCGACAGGCACCTCCATCTCATCCGCAAGCGCGATAATCTGCCGGATTTCCTCATCATAATCCTTTGTCTTAGAAACCGTGTATTCTTCGATTTCCTCAATATGAAAACCTAAATGTCCTCCTGCCATTGGTCCCTCTATCACGACCAAATCGGGCTTTCGGTTATACTTTTTGTTCCAATACTTCGCAATCACGGACAGCGATTTTTTGCTGGAAACAATCGGCGCAATTTTCGCATCACCCGAAACCTCCGGAAGCGTCATCGGAAGTCCTGCACCTGATATGATAATGTCAACACCCGCGTCAACCGCTGCTTTTACGTATTCCTCATAACGCTTCGTCGCAACCATAATGTTGACTCCGATAATACCGCCGTTTGCGATAGCTCTCGCCTTTCTGATTTCCTCGCCAATCGCCTTGAAATTACATTCGATTGGATGCCTGTCAAAGTCGGGGTCACGATAACCGATTTGCGCCGTCGAAATGACACCGATGCCGCCCGCCGCCGCCACTGCTCCCGCCAGTCCAGAAAGGCTTACACCCACACCCATGCCGCCTTGTATAACAGGCACACGGGCTGTGAGATTTCCTATTTTCAATTCATTTATTTTCATCAAATGCTCCATTCTTCGCACAGAGTCAGTATACTAGAAACTTCTGAAACGCTGATAACGCGCCATTGCAATGTCCTCGCCGCTCATGCCGTCATATTTTACCAAAAATTCTTTAATATGATCCTTCATATAACCTGCAATCGCTGCTACGGTATCCTCACCCGCACCGCCAAACTCCGGTATAATCTGCTCTATCACACCAAGCCGCTTCAAATCCTGCGCCGTGATATTCATCACCTCGCTTGCCTCCTGCGCCCTGCTTGAGTCCTTCCAAAGAATGGACGCAAAGCCTTCCGGTGAAAGAATGGAATATGTGGAATTTTCAAGCATCCACACTTCGTTTCCGACTGCCGTGGCAAGCGCGCCGCCGCTGCCGCCCTCTCCGATTAAGATACATAAAACAGGTACTTTCAAACCGGACATCTCTAAGAGATTCCTTGCAATCGCCTCGCCCTGTCCGCGCTCCTCTGCCTCAATACCGCAGAATGCACCGGAAGTATTGACAAAGCTTACAATCGGTCTGTTGAACTTCTCTGCCTGCTTCATCAGTCTTAAAGCCTTTCTGTAGCCTTCCGGAAGCGGCATACCGAAGTTGCGCTCCTGACACTCCTCAAAGCTCTTTCCTTTCAAATCGGCAATCACGGTTACCGGCTGTCCGTCAAGAAAACCGATTCCGCCAATCAACGCCTTATCATCGCTAAAGCCTCTGTCACCGTGCGCTTCCGTAAAATAATCGAATATATGTTCCATATAGTCCACTGCGGACGGTCTGTCTACCTGTCTGACCGCTTTTACCTTTTCCCAAGCCGTGCGCGGTGTGGAATTCCATGTCTGCTCCTTTAAGCTTTCGCTCAGTTCAAACTTTTTACCTGTGTCCTCACAGAAATCAGCATATGATTTCTTTCCTGCACGTGAACGTGCTGCGCTCTGATGCGCCCTTAACAGAAAATGAATGGTCTTTTTCAGCTCGTCACGTTCCACAATGCCATCTACAAAGCCGTGCTCTACAAGAAACTCCGCTGTCTGAAATCCCTCCGGAAGCTCCTGTCCGATCGTCTGCTTAATCACACGCGGACCTGCAAAGCCAATCAGCGCTCCGGGTTCTGCCATAATCACGTCGCCAAGCATAGCAAAGCTTGCCGTCACGCCTCCCGTTGTGGGGTCCGTCAAAATGGAACAGTACAAAAGTCCTGCATCACCATGTTTTTTAATTGCAGCAGACGTTTTTGCCATCTGCATTAGCGAAATAATTCCCTCCTGCATTCTCGCACCGCCGGAACAGCAAAACATAAATACCGGAAGCTTCAATTCTGTCGCGCGCTCAATTGCCTTTGTAATCTTCTCGCCCACGACATGTCCCATGCTGGACATCATAAACCGGGAATCACAGATGCCAAGCACGATGTCATCGCCAAACACTTTACAGCGTCCGACCGTAACAGCCTCTTTTAACCCCGTCTTTTCCCGCGCTGCCGCAAGTTTTTCCTCATAACCGTTAAAATCAAGGGGATTGCTTACCTCCATATCCTCAAACCACGGCTCAAAGCTCTTGAGGTCCGCTACCATACGAATACGGTTATTGGTCTTAACACGGAAATATCCGCCGCATTCATAACAGATATATTTGTGCTTTACAACGCGCGCACGCTCTACCATCTTCCCGCACTTCGGACACTTAATGCGTTTTTCCTCCGTTGCTGGCGCATCATCTTTTGCCGCCTCTATGCCGCCATTGTCCGACCTGCTTTTCAGCTTTTCCTCTAATCTGTTG
>CAMWNY010000096.1 GCA_947175775.1 uncultured Lachnospiraceae bacterium
GCGCCGGATTTCATATGATGCCCGTGGTTAATCAAATTACCGCGCGCGCGTGTCATGTCGCAATCCGTATCAAGAAACAGCGTGCCGTTTTTGTCCGCCTCACCGAAAAAATTCCGGTACAGATAATATTCTTCATCCTCTGGCGTCAGCATCACAGGATAATCAATATTGGTGTCAGGAACTTGCAGCCACGCAATGCAGTCCTCATTGGACGCAAAAACATTTTGATACGGACTGACATAAGCAGGCGTATCGGCGGTTTCCTCTGCCAAGGATAATACCGCCTGCATTCGCTCACGCACTTCGCCCGCATTTTTTGCAAGCGCTGCATTCTGCCAGGTTATGATGCCGTATACTCCGAAGCAGATTACTGCCACGGTGAGAAAAAGAATATCAAACCGAAATTTTTTCATGCTGTTACCAAATACATCTCTTTTTTATGACTCCTCTGACTCCTGCCGTCTCTTCTTATTTGCCGCATAAGCTGCCGCAAGCGCAAGTGTGCCTGCCACTGCAAACGGTGCGGCGCTTCTTGTACGATCTCCGGTATCCGGCATACTTGCAAGCGGTACCTCCTCATCGAGAATTGTCACGGTATCCGGCATTGCCGCCAGCGGCGTCGGCTCGTCAAACAAAGTAATGAATTCCTCGGGCATCGCGGCAAGGGGCATCGGTTCATCGGGTATGATGACCGGTAAGTCTCGTATCTGCGGCGCCGGCGGTGTTACTGACGTTGGCGTATCA
This sequence comes from uncultured Lachnospiraceae bacterium, assembly GCA_947175775.1. GTDB lineage: Bacteria > Bacillota > Clostridia > Lachnospirales > Lachnospiraceae > COE1. The sequence continues at coordinate 745 of CAMWNY010000096.1, forward strand.
TTATCATTTTGGCTCGGTCTTGAGGGCTTTGAAGGCTTTGAGGGTTTCGAAGGTTTTCTGTTTGGTGTCGAAGACTCCTCCGTTTTTGAACTTTCTTCCTCGGACGGGTCGGTATCATCGGGGTCCGGATCGGAACCGGTTGGTGTCTGCCCGCCTGGTTTGCTCTCGCTGGATTCACTTGGATCCTCGTTCGGCACACTGGATTCATCCGTTGATGAACTTTCTTCCTCAGGTTTGTATGGCTCTGAATCCGACTCACTGGAGCTTTCCTCGGTTGATGAGCCTTCCTCTTCCTCAGCGCTTTCCTCCGTTTTTGAACTTTCTTCTGATTCCGAACTTTCTTCTATTTTCGAACTTTCTTCAATCTTAGAGCTTTCCTCCGTTTTTGAACTTTCTTCCGTTCCGGTGCTTTCCTCCGTTTTTGAACTTTCTTCTGTTTTCGAACTTTCTTCTATTTTGGAGCTTTCCTCCGTTTCTGAACTTTCTTCTGTTTTCGAACTTTCTTCTGTCGTGGAGCTTTCCTCCGTGCCCGGTGTTTCCTCGGGCGTCTCTTCCGTCTTATTGCTGTTGTTCGGCAAATGAATCTCTTGTCCATGTGCTACAGCACTTGCGATTACCGCACCGTTAATCGGACCGTTTCCTTCAACCGACGCATTCGGCGCAACAATAATTCCCGTAAAATTCTGATAAACGCTTATTTTTCCCGAATAATCTCCAAAGTTCCATATAAAATAGGAAGTTTCTGTGGCATACGGCACACTGTTCACCGGATTGTACAAAGACACAGTCCCGCTTTCTAATCCTGTCATGTTGAAGACAATTGTCGCACCTTTATTCTTATTTATATTGTAAAGCCGTTCAATATCACCGCCGATAACACTTGGATCCGCCTCAATCGCGATAACATCTCCTGCCTTTAATTCCCCATTTTCCAACTGCTCACAGACCGCCTGCACTGCCGCCTTTCCGCTGCCGCCTTGCGCAGGTAACACGGATTTTGCCGCTGTAGTGATACTGGCAAGATTTCCGTCAATCTGCATTCTGTTTGCAAAATTCTCGCTGATACCCGCACTCGCAAGCGCAGCTCTCACGGCCGCCGCGTCGGTCTTAACGATACCAGACAAATCTACAAACCTTCCGTTATTGTTGTTGGGGCAAATATCCGTTCTCCCATTTGTATTCCCAAGAACAATTGTTCCTCCCGAGTTAACGGCAATCCGCCCATTTGCACCAACATTCTCTATATAGGAAATATGTCCCGAACCTGCCTGATTATGCTCTGTTTTGAGCGCTTCAAGCTCTCTGTTTAAATTTTTCACCGCGATGTTTCCGTCAATATGGGTATACGGTGTATAATCCTTTGCATAGACAACAAAGCACTTTACTCTGTCGATTGATTTCAAAAAGGAGTTTACAGATGCTTTCTGCGCATCACCGAACACAAGCGCAGCCTGCTCCTGCGCATTTTCTTCCTCTTCCTGCGTCTCTTGCGTTGTTTCTTCCTCCGTCATATCCGCATCCGTTGTCTGCGCTTCGGTCGTTTCTCCCCTGACCTCTTCGATTAGCGTCTGCGTTTCCTGAGCTGCTGCGGTTTCCATGCTTTCCACAGTATCCGTAGCGTCTGCTGTCGTTTCCATTGCCGTACCGGTACCGTCTGCCGATTCCGTCCCCGTCGTTTCTAATTCCTCCACAACTGTCCCTGCTGTCTCAGTACTGTCGTTTCCTGCATCGTCCTGCTGTGTGCCTTCCTCCTGTTCGGGCTGTGCATCCGCTGTATCTTCCCTGCTGTCTTCCTCTGTGTCATTATCGTCTGCTTTGGTACCGTCCTCATCGCTGCCGCCATCATCTGAGTCAGCCGTTGTCTGCGCATCCTGTGAATCGTCTTCTGCTGCATGCGCAAGCAGCGTATTTGACGTAGCGGTATTCAATAAAAGCGCCGCAGTGAGAATTGCAATTCTTACTTTTTTGCTTAGCAGTTTCAGTTTATTTCTACTTTTCATGGACTTTATCCTTTCCAATATCGTAATACAGCGTTTCTATGCATCTTTGGAAACCATCTTTACTCTTAAATATACCATAAAAGCACGGTATTTTGCGGAAAAATTTTCCAGTTTCTCCTATTTTAGTCAAAACAGATAATTTTTTTCCAAAAACCGTGCCTTTTTTTGTAACATTTATTCTCAAATTGTCTTTTACCGCTTTACGACAATTGCCACAATCACCGACCTCGGACACATCTTGACTGTATCCGCCGCCGTAAAGTTTGTAAGCGCATGATAATCTACATTTTTTGTATGGGTAAACTCCGTGTTTACAAGAATACGCCATTTTCTTCCCAAAGGAAGTTTCGGAAGCTGCACCTCCTCGCTTTCCCAAAACGCGTTCACACCGATATAAATAATATCGTCCTCAATGTTTCCCTCGGTACGTCCTGCAAACATAATGCCAATCGTGCGCGTGTCGGGATCACACTGACTGTTCCATGCTGTCTTATTATGAATGGACACTTCCGGGAAACCGCAGCCGCTGGGACCTGATCTTCCACGCAAAATCGGATGCGCACGGCGAAGATGAATCATAAATTTACAGAATTCAAACATTTCGTCGTACTCTTCTTTCCGGTTCCAGTCAAGCCAAGAGATAATATTGTCCTGACAATACGCGTTATTATTGCCAAACTGCGTATTGCAGAACTCGTCGCCTGCAAGGAACATTGCCGATCCTCTGCTGCACATCAAAATCGCAAAGGCGTTTTTGCGCAGCCTGTTGCGCAGCGCAAGCACTTCGGGATTGTTCGTTTCCCCCTCCACGCCGCAGTTCCAACTGTTGTTGTCATTTGCACCGTCCGTATTGTTCCAGCCGTTTTTCTCATTGTGTTTATTATTATATGCATACATGTCATAGAGCGTGAAACCGTCATGACAGTTGATGAAATTGACCGTGGCATTCTCTCCGCGGTTTTCCTTTCCGTATAAATCAAGCGAACCCGTAATGCGGTTGATTGCCGCCTGTGCCATGCCGTAATCGCCCTTTAAGAAGCAGCGCATGTCATCGCGGTATCTGCCGTTCCACTCTGCCCAGCGGTTCCACGACGGAAAGCTTCCGACCTGATACAGTCCGCCGGCGTCCCACGCCTCCGCGATCAATTTCACTTTTCCAAGCACCGGATCAAACGCAAGGCTCTGCAGCAGGGGCGGCTTGCTCATCGGCGAACCGTCCTCGTTTCGCCCGAGAATGGACGCAAGGTCAAAACGGAACCCGTCAACCCTGTACGATACCACCCAGTAACGCAGACATTCCATAATAAACTGCTGCACAATGGGATGATTACAGTTCAACACATTTCCGCAGCCGCTGAAATTATAATATTTCCCGTCAGGTGTCAGCATATAATAAATGTTGTTGTCAATTCCTTTAAACGAGAAGCACGGTCCCATCTCATTTCCTTCCGCCGTATGGTTAAACACGACGTCAAGGATTACTTCGATGCCGTTTCTGTTCAGCTCATGGATTAGCTCTCTTAACTCGTTTCCCTCTTTATTATATTCATGTTTTGACGCATATGCCGTGTTCGGCGCAAAAAAACAGACTGTATTGTAGCCCCAATAGTTTAACAGCTTCTCACCGTCAATCTCCCGCACGTCCTCCAGCTCGTCAAACTCAAAAATCGGCATCAGCTCCACGGCATTGACTCCAAGCTCAAGCAGGTATGGAATTTTTTCCCGGATACCCTCAAACGTTCCTCTGTGCTTAACACCCGACGACTCGTCGTTCGTAAAACCGCGCACGTGCATTTCGTAGATAATCATATCTTTCGGCTCAAGGCATGTGTTTTTGAAGTTGCCCCAGTCGTATCCGCTGTCAACTACACGCGCTTTGTAGACGCGCTTATCTGCATCCTTTCTATCGCCCCATATGCCCTGTCCTGCTACCGCCTTCGCATACGGGTCCAAAATATAATTGGACTTGTCAAACAACAGTCCCTTTCTGACATCATACTCACCGTCAAACTGGTAGGCGTATTCAAGGTCTTTCGGGTCTAACCCGAACACTACCATTGAATAAGTGTTCCCGAGACAGTACGATTCGGGGAACGGTATCACTGCGTACGGTTCCTCCTCATTTCTGTGAAAAAGACATAATGTACATGACGTTGCGCCATTTGAGTGAATCGTAAAATTAATTCCCCCCTGCACACAGGTCGCACCGTTTCTCAAAAACTTTCCCGGTCTTACCTCAAATCCGTTTATAATATCTGTGGGTTCATAATATCTTTTATTCATCATTACATGCGTTTCATTCATTCTGTCCTCCCCCTCTCTCCATATCAGTATATCCAAATACAGTGACATATTAACCCTTATGACATAATTTTACACTATTTTTCAAATTTTTGCAACAATTTATGTAATTTTAAATTAATATAAATGAAAAGACACCGTGTTGTCCGGTGTCCTATCCGCCTGTTACTATTCACTCTGTTCCAGTAACATCATTCTTCATTTTTATACAACGTATAATAATCCGAATCCAAATTATCCATCATCTGCGCAAACCACCGTTTGGCGTCGTCAAGCGCTCTGTTGTAGACAATCGGCGCCAGTTTGTGCTCGAACAGCTCCAAAAGCTGCATCTGCTCAATCATTCCGATTTCCTCGCCCCGCTCGTCGAGATAAAACGCCTTAATTTCGGCATTTAACTTCTCCTTTTGTGCGTCTGAGAGCTTAATTTGCGCTATGCGTTCCCTTTTTTTCATCAGCACCGTCTCCTATAAAATAAAAAGAGTCCGGCTCGCCGGACTCTCGCGCCGGAGCGCGGTTGCTTTAGCAACCATATTCCTTAGCGCGGAGTGCGCATCCCCCGGAGGGGTTTTCAATGTCTTTATTCCTTAACTTTTTGCGTGCCTACATCAAATCCTGCATTGCAACGCCGTCCATATCGTCAAAATCCTGATTTTCGCCTACCATACCCCAAATAAAAGTATACGCGCGGCTGCCGCTGCCCGAATGAATGGACCAGCTCGGAGAAATCACTGCCTGCTCATTGCGCATCACGATATGTCTTGTCTCTGTCGGCTCGCCCATATAGTGCATCACAAACGCATCTTTGGGCATATCGAAATAGAGATAAACCTCCATACGTCTGTCGTGCGTGTGGCACGGCATCGTGTTCCATACGCTGCCCGGCTTTAACGCCGTCATTCCCATAACGAGCTGGCAGCTCTCCACCTGTCCCGGAAGGATATATTTGTTGATTACTCTGTGGTTTGCGTCCTCCAAACAGCCAAGCTCTACCTTATTCTCGTCCTTAATGATAACCACGTCGTCAGACGCCTCACCCTGCGGTTTAATCAGCTTTGTCGGGTACTCCTTGTGTGCGGGTGCGCTGTTTAAATAAAATCTTGCAGGGTTCTTAGGGTCAGCCGATTCAAACACGATTTCCTTAGATCCCATTCCGATATACATACCCTCTTTGTGACCAACCTCGTACTTTTTGCCGTCAATTGTAATCGTGCCGGCGGGACCGATGTTAATAACGCCAAGCTCACGTCTTTGACAGAAATACTCTGCGCGCAGCTCGTCGCCTGCCGTAAGCTTCAACGGCTTTACGGGCACTGCCGAGCCGGTGATAATGCGGTCGATATGGCTGTAGACAAGCTTAATTTCGTCAGCCTTGAATAAATCGTCAATTAAAAATTCTTCTCTTAATCGCTGTGTCGTGTAATTTTTCACATCCTTTGGAGATGCTGCGGTACGAAGTTCCATAATGTTTTACCTTCCTTTTCTTTATTTATTTTTACTTCCTTTTGGGAAAATTGTTCCCTGTATTGACATACCCCGCTCTATAAGCCAAAAGTCAACGTTTTTTGTTACTGTCAACCATGATACAGTGAAGCCCCTTTTCTTTCAAAGCTGCTTCCATATCAGAAGGCAGCGCAAGCTTAGCTGTTCGATAGCCTTTATAAAATACCAGCTTTGACTTCCCGTTTTTTTGGAATACTTTTACACTTAAGTTATATGAAAGCTGATGCTCCAGCTCCCATGAATTGTAATGTAATTCCACCCGGTCAATCTGATCAAACGCAACAGCATAGGGTATCCCCGTATTTAAAACGAGATTGTTATCCTCAAAGAAAAATGCCCCTGCATTCGCTTTATTCCTATATTGACTCCTTTTATAAATCATATAACCGACAAATATAAAAAGGAACAGCATCGGAATATAGAATATGACTATCTGATATATCATCCCTGAACGCACCTCATTATTCTACTCGATATTTGCATGCAGCTTGCAATGCATCTATACTCATTTTCGGCAGGTACACAATTCCGAAAACGCAGTATTCGTGAAAGCGCTTACATACCTTGTACACTCACATTATTTTACTTCATTCTTTGCAAATAGTCAATATTTCCACTTGATTTTCATATATTTTCATAGTAAACTTACATCATGCGATACCTGCATCATTGCGGGCTGTTATGATAGCGCTTACACCGTTTTTTTCATAACGCCTGTCAGGAGGAACAGACTTATGACCATATACGATGTTTCCGAGAAAGCCGGCGTATCGATTGCGACCGTGTCGCGCGTCCTAAACGGCTCGGACAATGTCAGCGCACAGACGCGCCAAAAGGTCCTTGCCGTCATTGAGGCATGTGATTACACACCGAACGCGTTCGCAAGAGGACTTGGCTTAAACTCGATGAATACCATCGGCATTCTGTGTGCCGACTCTTCCGATTTGTATCTTGCAAATGCCGTATACCATGTGGAGCAGGAGCTTCGGGCAAACAACTACAACTGTATCCTTTGCTGCACGGGCTATGAGCTTTCTGACAAGCAGAAATACCTGAACCTTTTGGTGAACAAAAAGGTGGACAGCGTAATCCTTGTCGGCTCTCATTTCGTGTCCGGACAGGACAGCGATAACGACTATATCCGTGAGGCGGCGAAGGAAATTCCCGTGCTGCTGCTCAATGCGGATTTTGACTGCGAGAACGTCTACTGCGGCATGTGCGACGACTTTAAGGCGACCATGCAGGCGACTACGTACCTGCTGGAAACGGGTGTAGAGGACATTCTTTATCTCTACAATTCCAAGTCCTACTCCGCGCTGCGTAAACTCTCGGGTTATCAGAGCGCACTGACACAAAAAGGGATTCCCCTGCGCATGGAATATATGCCGTATTTTCCCGGAAGGAATTACAATCTTTTGGCAATTGCGGACTTTCTTGCAGAACTTGACAGCAGTATCCATTATCAGGGAATTATCGCTTCAAACGATTATCTTGCCATTGGCGCCGCAAAATTTGCGCACAAAAAAGGGCTGGACATTCCAAAGGATTTGTCCATTATCGGATACAACAATTCTATTTTAAGCACCTGCTGCGATCCGGAGCTGACCAGTGTCGACAACCGTTTGGAAACGCTCTGTCATCATATTGTCAGCACGCTGATTGGCATTCTCGACAACCGTGAAATGCCTCAAAAAGTGATTTTTTCAGGCGAACTGATTAAAAGAGGTACAACTCTTTCAATATAATTATTTATTTTAAAATTTATAACAAACAGGAGGAAACAACATGAAAGCTTTTATGGATCAGGATTTCATCCTTCAGACCAGGACCGCGTCTGACCTTTACCACAAATTTGCGGAGAAGACCCCCATTCTCGACTACCACTGCCACATAAATCCGGCAGAGATTGCAAA
>CAMWNY010000097.1 GCA_947175775.1 uncultured Lachnospiraceae bacterium
GTTTCTGATGGAGGCGGTGATTATTACACTGATTGGCGGTTTTGTCGGAATTGTGCTTGGTATTTTAGGCGCAAGGGGAATCTGCGGACTGGCGTCGAGTATGGGAATGGGTGATATGCAGGCGGTCATTGACCCTAAGGTCATTCTTGTCGCAACCGGATTTTCGTCGCTGATTGGTATCTTCTTTGGTATATATCCTGCAAAAAAGGCGGCAAAACTCAGCCCGATTGAGGCGCTGCGTCATGAATAAGAAAAACAAAACGTAAATAAAAAAGAAGGCTTTTTTCATCGTATGAAAGACAGCCTTCTTTTTGGCATTAGTTTACATTTGCATTTTTTAAGGAAATATTCTTACTCGCATTGGAAAGTTTGCATTCCTTAAAGTCGCCGACCATTTTGGAAAACTTTGCGTAGCCGTAGCTTGCAATGTTGAAGTCGGGGTATTTGCGCATCAGCTTTTGGTTAAGCTCGCCTACATTTATGACATTGTTGTCACAGTTCTTTAATATGGAAATAACTTCTTTGCGGATGTCGTCAAGCGTGACATTGCTTGTCTGTAAATACGCGGTAACCGTGCTTTCCGAGAATTTGAGCGAGATGGATTTCTTGAATTCAGCCGCCTCAAGAAATTTGGAAAACTTCGTGTACTCATAGTTTCTGACATCAAAGGAAGGATACATCTTGGAAAGCCTGCTTCCAAGCTCGCCGATGTCCATTGACGTACCGTCGTCGCCGTTATCGCTGATAATGCGGATAATTGCCTGTTCAATTTCAGAGAGCGGCGTGAGTGCGTCCTCCATTGCGGCGGATTTCTTCGCTCCCGCGGAGGTTTGTGCCGATTCCACGTTGGCTAGGAGGTCGAGAAGCACAAACTTTTCACATGCCGAGCGGAACGGCTCGGGCGTTTTGCGTTCTCCCATTCCGATAACATACATGCCCGACTCCCGAAGGCGCATTGCGAGGCGTGTAAAATCACTGTCGCTTGAGGCAAGGCAGAATCCGCTCACGTGACCGGAGTACAAAATATCCATCGCGTCGATAATCATTGCGGAATCCGTGGCATTTTTGCCGCTTGTATAGCTGTACTGCTGCACGGGATTAATGGAGTTTGCCAACAGCACATCCTTCCACTTTGCGGCATTTGAGCGCGTCCAGTCTCCGTAGATGCGTTTGTAAGTTACGGTGCCGTATTTCGATAGCTCATCGAGAATGAGCTTAATATAGCCGGCGCTGATATTGTCGCTGTCAATCAGCAGTGCAAATTTTTTCTCTTCCATTCTATACTTCCCTTCTTTTTTCGTTAATAATAGTGTATCACAAAATAATGCCGAAAAAAATCGTTTCAGAAAAAAGCAGTCATGACAAATTAAATAGAAATTTTTACCGATTTTTGTGGGAATTGCCACCACTTGTATGCAAAGAAGCCCAAATATAGTAGAGAAAATTTGTTTGCGGCACTATATTTAGCGGAAACAGAACGTTTTTTCAGGGCAAAACGGCATCCATCCAATTTTAATCATGAAATAAAGACTTGTTATTTTGCTGCTTTTCATGTAAGATAATACTTGAAAGTGGTAAAAAGTGGGTAAAAGTGGAGCGAAGTGGTGTACAGTGACACAGTTTGGTGGTGATTGGCATGTTTAAGGGTGAATACAATCATACGATAGACACCAAAGGCAGGCTGATTATTCCTTCAAAGTTCCGCGAGATTTTAGGAGAGAATTTCGTAGTGACGAAGGGACTTGACGGCTGTCTGTTTGTGTACGGCAACACAGAGTGGTCCGCTTTTGAGGCGACACTCAAAACCCTACCGCTTGCAAATAAAGATTCCCGGAAATTTAGCCGCTTTTTCCTCGCCGGTGCAGTTGACGTGGAGGTGGATAAGCAAGGGAGAATACTGATACCGTCCGTGTTAAGGGAGTTTGCAGCTTTGGAAAACCAAGTAGTTCTTTTAGGAGTAGGAGAACGAATCGAAATCTGGAGCAAAGATAGATGGGAGGATGCCTCGGAATACGACGATATGGATGATATCGCAGAACATATGTCAGAGCTGGGACTCATGATCTAAAGCTGGGGGGCTTTATCGTGACACGGAATTTGGGAGAATTCCAATTATGAGTTTTTAGTGGGCAGATGAACGAATAATGCCAAACTGAAGGGAAGGTACTATTCAAAGAGTTAAGCCGATGGGAACCTACAAACAAAGATTCAAACAAAAATGGGGAAACGACATGGAGTTTAAACATACGTCAGTATTACTTAACGAAACAATTGATTCACTGCACATTAAGCCTGAGGGTGTATACTTGGACGGTACCCTCGGCGGCGGTGGACACGCCTATGAGGTGTGCAGGAGACTCAACGACAAAGGCAGACTGTTCGGCATTGACCAGGACGGCGATGCAATTGACGCTGCAAAGAAGCGGCTGGAGGAATTTGGCGATAAAGTTACGATTATCAGAAACAATTACTGCAATGCAAAGGAAGCGCTCAAGGAGTATGGCGTGGACAAGGTTGACGGCATTGTGCTCGATTTGGGCGTATCGTCGTATCAGCTTGACAATGCAGAAAGGGGATTTACTTATAAATACGATACACCGCTTGACATGCGTATGGATCAGCGGCAGAACCTTACGGCAAGAGATATTGTGAATGGGTACGAGGAGTGGGAGCTTTACCGGATTATCAGGGATTACGGCGAGGATCAGTTTGCGAAGAACATTGCAAAGCATATTGTCTTAGCGCGAACCCAAAAACCGATTGAGACGACGTTTGAGTTAAATGAAATCATAAAGGCGGCGATACCTGCGAAAATGCGCGCTGTGGGCGGGCATCCCTCAAAACGGACGTTTCAGGCAATCCGTATCGCGTGCAATCACGAGCTTGACGTGCTTTCGGAAGCGCTTGAGGATATGATAGACCTGTTAAATCCCTGGGGAAGACTTTGTATTATTACATTTCATTCTTTGGAGGACCGGATTGTAAAGAATTTTTTCAGGGAAATGGAAAATCCCTGTAAGTGTCCGGCAGAATTTCCGGTATGCGTGTGCAAAAAAGTACCGTACGGAAGAGCAGTGCCGAGAAAGGCAATTCTTCCTTCCGAGAAGGAGCTGGAGGAAAATGCAAGGTCTAAGAGCGCAAAGCTTCGGGTATTTGAGAGAATTTAGACTTGCTTTTATGGGACAAGGAAGGATATTGGAAAAATGAGAAATGTTGACAGACAGCGTGCACAGTACTATGTGGAAGGAAGCGCAGCAAGACAGTTAAGACCTCGACAGGAAGAACAGCCCCGCCACAGGCAGGCGCCTCAAATGCAGAGGATGCCTTCGCGCAGGCGTGTTGTCAAGGCGGCGCCGATGAATATGGGATATATTGCGGTTATGGCTGTAGCAGTTTTGATTGTGTGCGGTGTGCTTATGAGTTATGTAAAGATGCAGTCTGACATTACCAATCACATCAATACAATTTCAGATTTGGAAAGCAGGCTGAATAAAATGAAGCTTGCAAATGATGAAACTTATACAAAGATTATGAGCAGTATTGATTTGGAGGAGATAAAACGTATCGCAGTCAGTGAGCTGGGAATGAAGTATGCGAAGGAAGGGCAGGTAGTGCAGTATACGGGAGAAGGAAATGACTATGTGCGTCAATACAGCGATATTCCGCAATAAAATTGCGATGATGCAGTTCAATTTAAGGTGATTTGATGACGGCTAAGAAGAACAAAAAAAGGAAAAATAAAAATATAAACCTGCAAAAGGTAAAAACAATGAAGCTGGCAGTTATGATGTTAATCATTCTGCTGGCTTTTGCAGGGTTGGGGGCAAGGCTCTATTTTTTGACGCGTGATAACCGCAATGATTATCAGAAAAGGATATTATCACATTTGGGTTATAACAGCAAAACGCTTCCATTCAAGCGGGGGAGCATTTTGGATGCAAACGGCACAATCCTCGCCACAAGCGAAAAGGTTTACAACGTGGTTCTTGACTGCAAAGTAATGCTGGATGATGAGAAGAATGAGGAGCCGATGCTTGCAGCGCTTTCCGAGTGCTTTGGACTGGACCGCACGGAGCTTTCAAGGTATGTAAAGGACAATCCCTCATCGCAGTATTATGTGCTAAAACGCAGGATTAGCTACGATGAAAGAGAGGTGTTTGAGGAACACAAAAAAGCGTATAACGAGCAGGCGCAGGAGCACAATAAAAATGTCGGCGACAGTGAGAAAATGGGTATGATTAACGACGGCATTTGGTTTGATGAGGAGTATATCAGAAGGTACCCCAATAACACGCTTGCCTGTGATGTCATTGGATTTACAGGGACGGACAACAATGGTCAGTTTGGTTTGGAAGAATATTATAACGATGTGTTAAATGGAACAAATGGCAGAGAGTACGGCTATCTTAATGATGACGCGATTTTGGAGCGGACAACCGTAGCGGCTATGGACGGATATACGCTTGTAACGACGATTGACGCGAATATACAGGCAATTATTGAGAAATATATCAGACAGTTTAATGACGAACATATGAATGAGCATCGGGAAGGGCTCGGCGCTTATAATATCGGATTTATCGCAATGAACTGCAATAACGGGGAAATTCTCGGAATGGCAAGCTATCCGGATTTTGACTTAAACAATCCTAAGGATTTAACCAAGTACTATACGCAGGAACAGATTGAGCAAATGCAGGAGGGAGATGGGGAAGCCTATTACAAAACGCTTAATGAGCTTTGGAGGAATTTCTGCATTTCGGATACATATGAGCCAGGCTCAACAGCAAAGGCAATGACGCTTGCCACCGGAATTGAAACGGGAAGAATTGTAGGAAATGAAACTTATGAATGCGGCGGTCACCTTATGGTGGCGGATCATGATATTGACTGTAATGTAAAAGCCGGTCATGGAACATTGGACGTGAGCGGAACGTTGGAGCAGTCATGCAATGTAGCGTTTATGAAAATGGGGGAAGCGATAGGCGTTAAAAATCTGGTACAGTTTCAAAGGATTTTTAACATCGGTCTGCGCACAAACATTGACCTTGCGGGAGAGGCAAGAACAGCCGCGCTGGTATATAGTGAAGATACCATGAGAGCTGCTGAGCTTGCAACGGCATCGTTTGGTCAGGGTTATAATGTGACCATGATAGAAATGGCGGCCGCATTTTCTTCTATTATAAACGGCGGAAATTACTATGAACCGCATGTAGTGAGTAAAATTGTCAATTCAAACGGTGACACGGTAAAAAATATTGAACCGCGTGTGCTCAAGCAGACAATCTCATCTTCAACCTCAGAGCAGATGCGTCAGTATTTGTATGCGACGGTTGCAGAAGGCACGGGAAGAACGGCACGTCCTGCGGGATACGCCATAGGAGGAAAGACGGGAACAGCGGAGATGGTGCCAAGAGATAAGACAAACTATGTTGTTTCTTTTATTGGCTTTGCACCCGCAGATGATCCGCAGATTGTGGTATACTGTGTCATTGACCGTCCAAATGTGGCAGATCAGCCGCATGCGTCCTATGCCACGGCAATTGTGAAAAGTGTTCTTACGGAAGTGCTTCCGTATATGCATATCAGCAGAACAGAGGAAATGACGATTACTGAGCAGGAGGAAGCGGATAATCTGCTTGAAAACATTGTTGCAGGTGAGAATAAAGAGACCGGGGATGGCGACGGCAGTGACACCGGTGAAAACCAGGACGGCAGTGGGAACGGAGGCAGTGCGGATGAAAGCGGAGACAATCAGGATCATGAAAATCCTGACGATGGGACTGGAAAACCATCTTATGTGGTGGATCCGAATACCGGAGAGCTTGTCAATCCGGATACCGGAGAACCGGCAGAGTTGAATTACAGCTATGAAGGCGGAAATGGTGACGATGCCAATCCGAATGAAGGGGACGCACAGGCTCCTGCGGCAGAAGGCGCCGCACAGTAAACGTTTATAAGAATATATTTATATCGGTATTCATAAAATAGTAGCAATCGTTTTGGATAACGGTGAATGGAATGACTGTTGTAAACAGCACTGCAAGGCGCAATATGACAGTACAGAAGAGAAAAACGTTTATCATATGTGTAATGTCGGTGATCGCGCTTTTGGCGTTAGGTGTGCGTGTGGGATATATTATGATTTTTTGTTCCGAGTACTACACCGAGCAGGCGCAGGAGCTCCATGAACGTGAACGTGACATTAAAGCGGCACGCGGCAGGATTATTGATGCGACAGGAACGGTGCTTGCCGACAATAAGACCGTATGTACGATTTCGGTTATACACAGTCAGATTAAGGAACCGGAAAAGGTAATAGAGATTTTAAGCCATGAGCTTGGACTTTCCAAGGAGTATGTCAAAAAGCAGGTGGAAAAGCGAAGCTCGCGCGAGCGGATTAAGAGTAATGTAGATAAGGAAACAGGCGATAAAATAAGAAACTTAGACCTTGCAGGCGTAAAGGTTGATGAAGATTATAAGCGGTATTATCCATACGGGGAACTTGCCTCGAAGGTCCTTGGTTTTACAGGAGGGGACAATCAGGGCATTATCGGTCTGGAGGTAAACTATGAGAAAGTTCTGACGGGCACGAAGGGAAAGATTTTGACACTTACCGATGCAAAAGGCATTGAGCTTGACGGAATGGGAGAGCGAAGGCGGGAGCCGATTGCAGGAAGTGATTTGTATGTGAGCATCGATGTCAATATTCAGAAATATGCGATGCAGCTTGCAAAGCAGGCGTACGAGACAAAGCAGGCGAAGGGTGTTTCCATTATCGTGATGAACGTAAAAAACGGTGAAATCCTCGCTATGACGGATGTTCCGGAATTTGATTTAAACGAGCCGTTTGTACTGACCGCAGAATTTGCGGGGCAGGAGGCGACACAGGATACTTTTAACCAAATGTGGCGAAACGGCTGTATTAATGATACGTATGAGCCGGGTTCCACGTTTAAGATTATCACGGCGGCGGCAGGACTCGAGAGCGGCGCCGTGTCGCTGAATGACAATTTTTCCTGTCCGGGCTTTATTATCGTCGACGACAGGAGAATACGCTGCCATAAGGTTGGCGGACATGGTGCGGAGGACTTTACGCATGCCGTGATGAATTCGTGCAATCCGGTGTTTATTACGGTTGGGCTGCGCATCGGTACACAGCGGTATTATGATTATTTTACAAAATTTGGGCTGCGGCAGAAAACGGGGATTGATTTGCCGGGTGAAGCGGCAACCATTATGCATCAGCCGGATAAAATCGGTGAGGTGGAGCTTGCGACAATATCCTTTGGTCAGTCGTTTCAGATTACGCCGATTCGCCTGATGGCAACCGTGGCGGGACTGATTAACGGCGGTAACGCTGTGACGCCGCATTTTGGCGTGAAAGCGGTTAATGAAGGAAACGGAACGATTGAGGAGTTTGTTTATCCCGTTTCGGAGGAAATCGTATCAGAGGATACCACGCAAAAGCTGCGGTATGTGTTGGAGCAGGTTGTGGAAAACGGCGGCGGTAGAAACGGATATGTAGAGGGCTTTCGCGTAGGCGGTAAGACAGCGACGAGCCAAACGCTTCCGAGAGGAACAGGAAGATATATTGCATCCTTTTTGGGATTTGCACCCGCAAACGATCCGCAGATTATGGCACTCGCAATTATTGATACACCGCAGGGAACTTATTATGGGGGTCAGATTGCTGCGCCTGTGGTAAGGCAGCTGTTTGAAAATATCCTTCCGTATTTAAAGGAGATAAATTATCAGTAACAGAATGGGGGAAATTCAATGATAAATATAAACGGAAAGAACGTCATTGTGGTAGGAACCGGAAAAAGCGGAATCGGTTCTGCCATATTGCTGGAGAAAAACGGTGCAGTTCCGATTTTATATGACGGAAACGAAAGCGTAAATATTGATGCAGTAAAAGAGAAAATCACGCAAAAGCTCGGTTTCGAGACGAAGGCGGAGTTTGTGACAGGTGAATTTCCCAAACACATTACAAAAGACGCTGCACTTTGCGTGCTCAGTCCCGGTGTGCCGGTGGACGCGGATTTTGTGGTGTATATGAAAGAACAAGGGATTCATATATGGGGCGAGATTGAGCTGGCATACAACTTTGCGAAGGGAATTGTTCTTGCGATTACCGGAACAAATGGAAAAACAACGACGACCTCCCTTGTAGGTCAGATTATGCAGGAGTATTTCGAACAGGTGTTTATTGTCGGAAATATCGGCAATCCATATACGGAGGCAGCTTCTTTGATGACGCAGGATACGGTGTCTGTCGCAGAGATTTCCAGCTTTCAGTTGGAAACAATTGAGTATTTTCATCCTAAAGTGTCCGCAATCTTAAATATTACGCCCGACCATTTAAACCGTCATCATACGATGGAAAATTATGTGGCGGCAAAGGAGGCGGTTAC
>CAMWNY010000098.1 GCA_947175775.1 uncultured Lachnospiraceae bacterium
ACCCGCACCCGCCTGCCGTACGTCTCAAAATACCAGTCCTCAAAGTCTTCATAAAGCGGATTTTCGCCAAAAATTTCGACACCGTTATCCAACGCAATCCGCTCCTCCTCGTCCCAGTCGCCCATGTCAATATACTCCTCCCAGTTGCAGACACGCAGGACAATCTCATCATCCGACTTTGCAAAAGCCTGCATATTATTCTGCGGCATAGCGTGCAGGGAGAGGTATGCCGCTGTCACGGATGCAAGGACTAACACTCCTGTTCTTCTACGCGTTCTTTTTCTCAATTTCCATTGTCCTCCTTGCATTCCTGTTTCCGGTAAAATTCATCACAGCCACCAACGCGATTACTACAAGAAAGATAATCGTGGAAAGCGCCCAAAGCGCCGTCTTAATATCCGTCTGCGAACCCTTCGTCGCATTGACAACATACGTGCTGATGGTATCAAACGTGGCTGGTTTTGTGTAACTTGTGATAAAGTAATCATCAAGTGAAAGCGTGACCTCAAGTGCAAATCCAGAAACAATTCCCGGAAAAATCTGCTGTATCAGCACACTCCGGATTGCAGTCTGTGACGACGCGCCAAGGTCAAGCGCCGCCTCGTAGAGGCTGTTATCCATCTGCTTAAGCTTTGGTACCACCGAAAGATAGACAAACGGGGACTGCAGCACCACATGACCGATTAACAGCGGAAGAAAACTGCTTTTATCCACACTACAGACTTCAATTAAGAGAATACACAGCGAAAATGCCGTCACAACTTCCGCGTTTACCACGGGAACCTGATTCACCGCACCTACAAATGTCTTTCCAAAACGTTTGGAATAATGTACCCCCACCGCTCCAAGCGTTCCTAATACGGTTGAGAGAACCGCCGAGCCTAACGCAAGCAAAATCGTACCTGTTATCATATCGCGCAATTCCGGCTTTGTGAAAAGCGTGACATAGTTTTGTGCGGAAAACCCATGAATTGCGCCGATATTTGCTGAGTCCGTAAAACTGTAAAGTGCGAGCACAAAAATCGGCAGATACAGCGCAAGCAAAATTACACACAAAAATGCTGCTGAAATTGTCTTTTTCATCGGCTTACCACACCTCCTCCTCTGCCATTTCCCGCGTCTTCATCCGCATAGCGGTTCGTAAAGAGCGTAAATACAAGAATAATCATCAGAAGCACAAGAGAAATCATTGACCCTCCATGCCAGTCATAAGCTGCAAAATATGCCCCGATCAGACTTCCCATAATATATGTGCTGTTGTAGAGCATATCCAGCACCACATAGTTTGTCATCGACGGCAGAAACACCATAAAAATACCGCTGATAATGCCCGGCACCGACAGCGGCAGCGTCACCTTCAAAAATGTCTGCAACGCATCCGCCCCAAGGTCGGACGATGCTTCCAACAGACTTTTATCAAGCTTTAAAAGCGTTGTATAAATGGGAAGAATCATAAACGGCAGAAAATCATACGTCATTCCGATAACCGTATTTAAAAACGGGTGAAATGACAGATTTCCCTCGATAATTGTCAGAATTTCCTTCAATGCCGTTATCCGCAAAGTAAAATTAATCCACATAGGCATGATAAAAAGCATTAAAACAACCGATTTATGCCGGTATTTTGTGCGTGCAAGGATATAGGCAATTGGATACGCAAGCAGCAGACACACGCTTGTCGTGACAACCGCAATCCCCAAGCTGTATAAAAGCGTTCCCGTAGTTTTAGGATTTTCCAAGAAACCAAGCAGGTTGTCCAGCGTTACCTTTCCCTCGCCGTTCGTAAACGCGTAATAAATAATAACAAACAAGGGCGCAAGTACAAAGCATACCAAAAACAGACCGTACGGCAGGCTCAACTGCGCTCTTGAGAGTCCAAACCTGCTTTTATTTCTTAACTGCATATTCCACGCTCTCCTTTGGTATGATAAGACTTACATAGTCGTCCATATTCCACAAATACTCGTCGTCCACGATAAAATCCTCATCCTCATCAGTACGCACGACATAACTGTAATGATCTCCTTTGTAAATCAGGTTAATAATGTGACCGCACAAAAGCCCTGCCTCTTTATCATCGCTCATCTCAATGCACTCCGGCTTGATTGACACAATAATGCGTACCGTTTCTGCGTCAATCGTATCCCCGTGGGCATCTGTCAGCACACCGTCGGAATTGTAGGACGCATTGGGAAACAGCTCCGTCAGGTCGCAGGTCAGTGCACCATTTAAAAACTGCAGACTGTAATCCTTGTTTAATCCGGTCTCAATGCGGTTCACCACATCCTCAGCAAGCATGATATGAATCCCCTCCGGTTCTATCATAATGCCGACCTCGCTTCCTTCTTCCGCCTTTTTCGTGGACTGTACCACAATCTCATTTTTCCCGGACTGTACGGTAATTTCATAGTGTACGCCCTTAAAAATAACAGATGTTACCCTTCCTTTTATCGTTCCCTCAGCCGGCGGTGTGATAATGACATCTTCCGGACGCACTACCGCATCAATCATTGTTCCGTGTTCTACATCATCCACGCACACAAACTCCGCACCGCAAAAACGGACGCGGTATTTCCCCGTCATAATTCCACTGAAAATATTGCTTTCCCCAATAAAATCGGCGACAAAAGCATTTTTGGGTTCATTGTAAATATCCTCCGGCGTACCCGTCTGCTGGATTTTTCCCTCAGACATCACGACAATTTTGTCGGACATGGTGAGCGCCTCCTCCTGATCGTGCGTCACATAAATAAACGTGATGCCCAGCTTCTGATGCATACTCTTTAACTCCAGCTGCATCTCCTTGCGCATCTTTAAATCAAGCGCGCCAAGCGGTTCGTCCAAAAGAAGAATCTGCGGTTCGTTTACAATCGCTCTTGCAATCGCGATACGCTGCTGCTGTCCGCCTGAGAGCGTGCCGATTGTCCGGTCCTCAAAACCCTCAAGGTCTACCATTTCAAGCGCCTTCTTGACCTTTTTGACAATCTCCGCCTTCGCAAGCTTTTTCAGCTTTAAGCCAAACGCGATATTGTCAAATACATTGAGGTGCGGAAACAGCGCATAACGCTGAAACACCGTATTAATCGGACGTTTATTTGGCGGAAGGTCACGGATGTCTTTGCCGTTTAACAGCAATTCCCCTTCCGTCGGTTTGTCAAAACCTGCAATCATGCGCAGCGTTGTCGTTTTTCCGCAGCCGGACGGTCCCAAAAAGGTGACAAATTCCCCTCTTTTTATCGTTAGATTAAAATCCTCCACCACACGAAAGCCGTCTTCAAACGTACGGCTTATGTTTCTCAACTCTATGATGTTTTCCCCTGAAGTAGTATGCTCCAATCCTGTTCCTCCTTAATATTTTTTCATAACCCGCAAATTTGGATGTAAATCCAATATTTGCAAACGAATTTATTCGTTTGCCCTATAACGCTATGAAAGCTGCCGCATTCGCGGCAGCTTTTTTCGTTTTCTTATTTGCCCGGCTTATACAAATGACGCGGAATGCCGTCCACCATGATTGGCGCCACATCCCCCTGTATGAGCGGTCGTACATACGTGATAAAGTCCTCCGTCACGTAGTCTCCCTCGCTGTTTAACCAATTTCTCGGCACGAGCTTTTCATCGTTTGCAATCTTATGCACATCTTTTACTTCCGTTCCACACTGATACGGGTCGTCCGACTGGCGCACAAGCACGACCATTTTTCCCGAGTCGCCCTCGTCGGCTGCCTTGACAGCCGCACCGCCTACCTGGTATGCTTCCAAAATATCTACTCTTGATGAAAGATGCGATGCTGCACGCTGTAACGTGCTAAGCTCGATTGCCCTTGTCTTGCAGCCAAGCTCCGCCGCAATAAAGCCCGCAAGATAACTTGCCGTACCCGTAAGCTGTTTATGTCCGAACGCGTCTACAAAATCCGCGCTGTTTCCAAGCTCACAGACATATTTGCCGTCGGCAGTCTTTATTCCTTCTGACACTGCGACAACAACCGAATATTTTTTCGCTAAAAGCTTTTTTACTTTTTCCTTAAACTTTTTAATATCAAACGAAAGCTCCGGAAGGTAAATCATATCGGGACCTATGCAGTCCTCTCCTTTTGCAAGCACTGCCGCGCCCGTAAGCCATCCTGCGTTTCTTCCCATAATCTCTATGATTGTGACAAGCCCTTTTTCATATTTCAGGCAAAGGCTGTCGCGCACGATTTCCTTCACGGAAGTACCGATATACTTCGCTGCGCTTCCATAACCCGGTGTGTGGTCCGTAAGCGCAAGATCATTGTCTATAGTCTTCGGGCAGCCGATGAAACGGATTGGGCTTCCCGTAATAATCGCATAATCAGACAGCTTCTTAATCGTATCCATCGAATCATTTCCGCCGATATAGATTAATGCCTCAATGTCAAGCTTGGCAAGAATTGCAAAAATCTTTTCATACACGGACATATCTTTATGGATGTCAGGAAGCTTATAGCGGCAGGAACCAAGATATGCCGCCGGTGTTCGCTTTAAAAGCTCCACATCCAAATCATTCGTGATATGCTCCGACAGATCAATATAGGTCTCTTCCATCAGTCCCTGTATTCCGTTCAACATTCCGTAGACCTTTTTTGCGCCGCGGTCAATCGCCGTCCTGTATACACCTGCAAGACTTGAGTTAATCGCTGCGGTGGGACCGCCTGACTGTCCGACAATTACATTACCCTTCATTCTGTTACCCTCCGTATTACATTAAAATTTATTGATATACCAATGCATATGCCGCTGACGGTGTACGTGTGGCAAATGTAATGGTACTGTCATCAAGATCCAAGTCATCATAAATATTTACAACGCCGTCTCCAATGCCAAGAAGCCGGAAGCTTCTGCCCGGAAGCCGGAACTCCTGCGGGATTGTAAGGATATACTTAATCTCGTCTTCCGTCTGCATAACTTTATTCTCAACCACAACCTGATAAGACGGCGTCACAACCCGCTCATTTTTCATAATGGTTACATTAAAGGTTGCCGCAAACGTATAATCCCCGATAAACGCCGCATACGCTTCAAGGCACGCTCTTCCCTGATACTTTTTCTGTGCGGAAGCAATCAGGGATGGCGCCGGCGTTTCCGGCGAAATTTTGCAGATTGGCGTCACCACGTCTCCGTTGCTGTAGGTTTCAATGCTTTCCCACGGCACATCCTTTTCCGGTGCAATGTCCGTCACTTCATCCGGAAGCCGTTTTACTTTTTCCGATGCGTAATATACATTCGGAACGGTGGGATTGGTGCTGTTTTGGAACTCCTGCACTTTTGCGGGTGAATCCATAATCCAACATGCTCCATTGTAATTTGTCTGCGCAACCATCTTAATACTGTCAAGACTTGTATAAGGAATTGTGCCGATCATCTCCGTTCGCACCGGTTTGTCATACAGACGGTAAATTGGTTTATAGCATATTTTGTCAAAGCATGTCATATCTTTAATAAACGTACTTGTATACATATTAATATAGCGCAGCTTGGGCATATCATAAAATGCATACTTTCCGATAGAGGTAATGGTTTCCGCAATATATACGCTCTCCGCATCCGTGTTCGCCCACGGTCTCTCATAAAGCTTCCAGTAATCACAATCCGGTATTTCTCCCGTACCGTATACATAGACAGCCTTGTTCTCTATCTTCACGCTGATGTCCGTGCCCGTAAGATAATGCCATCCATTCCCCGGATGTGTCCATACAAGCTCCTGTGCCTGTGCTGTAATCGGCTGACTGCTTACCAAAGCCGTTACTGTCACCACTGATGCAACAACTGCTGCCAAAGCACATTTGAAAGTTCTTTTAAGTCTTCTTTTCATAATACCATCCCCCTTCCCAGAATTTACAGTTAGCTGCTGTTTTAAGTTTATAATTTTCCAAAAATTTTGTCAACTGTATAAAGCTTAAAGTTTCTTTAATCCTTCCTAATTTTTATAAAAATTACCATAATATTCCAACCAAGTCCCAACTTTTGGGTGCCCGTGTACATAAAAATGCAGAGACAGTTTTCTATCCCTGCATTTCCTTCCCCATTATCAAAATGTGTAGTTGCTAATCTCAACACAAATATTTATCAATCTCTTGCCTGTCTGGCATGGAACGGATTGCGCCTTTGCGTGTAGTGACAATGGATGCTGCCGCGTTTGCAAACAACAGCATTCTTTCCAAATCAACTTCCGTTAAATCATTCAGACCATGTTCCAGCAGAAAACTGAGCACACATGCGCAGAATGTATCTCCAGCGCCCGTCGTATCAATTGTCTTATCACTCAGGAATGGCTTGCCATACATTTTTTTGTCCTTATAGTAAGCAAGACTCCCCTGATTACCCAGTGTCACATTGACCAGCCCCGCATTTGACTGTTCTTTGATGACACGCACACCCTCATCATAATCGTCCGTTCCCGTCAGCCATTTTATCTCATTATCCGCAATTTTGAGGACATCACACTGCTCAATCCCATACCAAATTGCTTTTTTGGACTGTTCCTCACTCTCCCATAAAGGCTTCCTCAAGTTAGGATCAAAGGATATAGTGCTCCGCCCGGATTTGCCTCAAACAGCGGATTGCCATTTGCACTACTGCCATATTGAATAAAATCAACCAGCAGTTCTCCTAACGCAACAACATCATACATGTTTGCCACGCTCCTTCCTCTCCTGAATTTCCTGTACAATCTTGTTATAGGCTTTTTTATTCAGGCGGTAAAAATATAAGACTGCCGCCGTTACAATCCACAGCACACCGGGAACCGTTGTAAACGAATGCTTAATCACAGACAGCACTGCCGGATTTTGCTGCTGGTTTGCGATATATCCGAGACTGCCCAAGACACCTGCCAAGACGGAAGTTCCAATCGCCATCCCGATTTTATTGCCCAGTGAGATAAATGCATACTGGAAGCCGTCATTGCGCAGACCCGTTTTCCATTCCCCATATTCCACACAGTCTGGTACAATCGCATAGATTGCCGTGTTAAATCCCGAGAAAAAGAACTGTGCCAGACACGAAAACAGGTAAAAAGGAACCGGCGACTGTCCGACTGTGAAAAAATACATACAGAACATACTAATTCCTGTCAGCAACGCAAAAACGGAAGCGGAACGTCCCTTGTTGTTTGTCAGCCGAAATACCACCGGAAAGCAGGCCGCGCCGATAATAGAAGGAATAATGATAAAAAGCGAATATGTACTGAATAATGCCTGGTTCCCTTCCACATAAGTGAAGTAATACAACGCATCTGCATTCCTTCCATAAAGCGTTACCCCAAACAGAAACTGTCCTGCAACCGCAATCATGTAAGGTCTGTTTTTCACAACAGAAGTCAGTTGTACTTTTAACGATGTTTTTTCTTTCTCAGGCACTTTCACAACTTCCTTTGTTTTTGCAAAACAGAAGATGTGACATGCCGCAAAAATACATCCGTATATGACAGCAATCAAAAGATAACCTCTCCTGTCATTTCCTCCGCCAAGTGCTGCAATCAATGGAACTGTTATAATATTGATAATCCCGATTGCAATCATCGCACTGACTGAGCGGAACGTGTTAATCTTTGCCCGTTCCTCTATATTTTGTGTCATTGCGCCGCACAGTGTTCCGTAAGGGATATTGACGCAGGTATAGCCCAGCACAAGAATGCAGTAAGTTACTGCCATATAAACAATCTTTGCCGCAGGCGACCAGTCAGGGTGTGCCCAAAACGTCAGCATCAGCACAAACGCTGTCAGGGGCGCCGCAATCAAAAGCCACGGGCGGTATCGCCCCCATCTTGTATGCGTCTTGTCACTCAGCCCTCCGATTACCGGATCATTGACTGCGTCCCAAAAACGCGAGAACAGCATCAGTCCTGCAACAGCGCCCATTCCAATTCCAAAAACATCCGTATAAAATATCATCAGGAAATTCCCGACAAACATCCAGCTAAAGTTGCATCCCACATCGCCCATGCCGTAGGCGATCTTGCTGATGAATGGCACTTTGACATCCGTATTTTTCTGTTCCATTGCAATCCTCCTCGCTATAGATACTGGTTCCCCAGACTGTACCGCCTGCTACTCTGCAATGCGTATCACCGCTTTTACAATGTCCGCCTTGTTGTTCACACTGTAGTCCATCGCCTTCTGCGCTTCCTCAAGACTAAACACGTCGGTCACAATGCCTTTCAGATCCACTTTTCCTGCCGCGACTGCCTCGATCGCCATCGGATAGATATGACGGTAGCGGAATACCGTCTTGAATGTCAGCTCCTTGTCCAGTGCAAGGCTCATGGGCAGTGTCATTTCCCCGCTCTTGCTGTAGCCTACCAGCACGATCGTCGCACCCT
>CAMWNY010000099.1 GCA_947175775.1 uncultured Lachnospiraceae bacterium
CCTGTGCCTCCACAGACTCCTGCGCCATACGGTGGAATATGTCCGTATGGCGCTGGAGTCTGTGGAGGCACAGGAGCGTATCAGGGAGCTGCGGGTGGAGTATAAGCGGGCGGCGCATTACGGGGATATGATTCTGCCATTGGTGTATCACCGAGACACAAAGACCCCGGTGCAGTTAAAGGATATTCAGGTCGAATTATTTGCGGCGGTTGAGTGTTCTTTTAAATAAAATAATAGGAGTTACTATAAATGGCAAATTGGAGAGTGGCTGCAAAGCGGGCGGATTTCAACGCGATTGCCCAAAAGTATCACATAACACCTGTTCTTGCGCGAATAATCAGAAACAGGGATATTGTCGCGGATGCGGATATTGATAAATTCCTAAACGGCGGTATCCGTGATTTATATTCGCCGCTGCTGTTAAAGGATATGGAAAAGGCGGTTGATTTGCTGCTGTTGAAAATTAAGGAGAACAAGAAAATCCGCATTATCGGGGATTACGATATTGACGGGATTTGTTCGACGTACATATTGTATCGGGGGCTTTGCGAGTGCGGGGCGGTGGTGGACACGGCAATACCGCATCGGATGCATGACGGATACGGACTGAATGAGCATTTGATTGATAAGGCGCATGAGGCAGGTACGGATACGGTGCTCACATGTGATAACGGGATTGCGGCGTTTGCACAGATTGCGTATGCGAACGATTTGGGCATGACGGTGGTTGTTACGGACCATCATGAGGTACCTTATGAGGAGCAGGACGGCGTGCGGAATTATAAAATCCCGCCGGCGTATGCGGTTGTCGATCCAAAACAGGAGGATTGTGCGTATCCGTTTCCGGAGATTTGCGGGGCGGTCGTGGCATATAAACTTGTGCTGGTGCTTTTGGCAAAGCATTTGGGCAGCACATGGCAGGAGGTTTTGCAGTCGGAGCTTGGATATGCGCTTTTGGAACTTGCGGCGTTTGCGACAATCGGCGACGTGATGGAGCTAAAGGACGAGAACCGCATTATTGTAAGGTGCGGCTTGGAGCTGATGAAAAACACGCGCAATATCGGGCTTCGGGCGTTGATGGACGTGACGGAAATCCAAGCGGAGCATATAAAGCCCTATACGATTGGCTTTGTGCTGGGACCGTGCCTGAACGCGACGGGAAGGCTGGACACGGCGGCAAACGCGTTGGAGCTTTTTTGCGCGCAGGATACGCAAACCGCCGTGCAGATAGCAGGCGACCTAAAGGCGATGAACGACAGCAGAAAGGAGCTTACCAACAAGGGCGTTGAGGAAGCGGTAAACCTGATTGAACACAGCGGGATTATAAACGATAAGGTGCTTGTGGCATATCTGCCGGATGTGCATGAAAGCCTTGCGGGGATTATCGCGGGACGCATTCGGGAAAAGTACGGGAAACCGGCGTTTGTGCTGACGGACGCGGAGGACGGCGTGAAAGGCTCAGGGCGATCAATGGAAGCGTTTCACATGTATGATGAGATGACGAAGTGTAAGGAGCTTTTTACAAAGTACGGCGGGCATAAGCTTGCGGCGGGGCTTTCGCTTCCAAAAGAGAACGTGGAGCTATTTCGCAAGGAATTAAATAACAACTGTACTCTTACGGATGAAGATTTTGAGGAAAAGGTGCTGATTGACGTGCCGATGCCGATGGATTATGCTTCCTTTCAATTGGTGGAGGAGCTTGCGCTTTTGGAACCGTTTGGGAACGGTAATCCGAAGCCGCAGTTTGCGCATAAGGATGTGAAGCTTTTATCGGGAAGGATATTGGGGGCGAATAAAAATGTCGGGAAGTATGTTGCTCAAGGGGAGAGCGGAAAACGGTTTGACTTGATGTACTTTGGCGATTTAGAGGCGTTTAACACGTTTTTATGTAATAAATTCGGGGCGGAGCGGACAGAGCAGCTCTATCATGGGGGCGTGCAGGGGATTGTGATTTCCGTAGTGTATTATCCGGATATCAATGAATTTCGGGGGAATACGACGCTGCAGATGATTATGAAGTATTACCAGTAAACAGCGCTCCATTCATTCGATGGAAAATGTTTTTATCTTTTATTCATAAAAATAATTCTTTTTTAAGTATTTAAACACACTTTGGACACAATTGTCCTTTATAGTGGTATATAGATAGTTGAGCACTCACTATCTCCCCCCTCATAAGAAAATAGTAATGAAACCCGAGAAATCGGGTTTCATTGCGTTGTATGCACACGGGCACCGCATCTTCTCTACTTGATTTATGACGGTAGGCTGCATCTGTATCATCTTATTTGTCACATATTTTGACCAAATTCACAATAAACACAACCAAATCTACAATCACACCCTAAAAATTCAGAAAATATGCTAAAATATTCAAGAAACATTCCAATAATTATAAAATTATTAAATATTTATAAACGACGAAAAACCTGCGATGTTACATCAAGTTATACAACAGCACAGAAAATGCAATAACACAACAAAAGAGAGGTGTCAACCATGTATCAGATTGCAATCTGCGATGACGAAGAACAGGAATTGGATAAGGTGGAGCATATGCTGCGGGCGTTTGACAGACCGTCCGACGGATTTGCCATAAAACGGTATACGGATGCAAAAACTCTGCTTTTGGAGATTAAAACAAATACATACCAGCCGGACATTATTCTGCTGGACATTTATATGCCGTATGCGACGGGAATTGAGACGGCAAGGCAGCTGCGTGATATGGGGAATACATGCAGTGTTATTTTTGTGACCTCATCGGAGGAGCATGCGTTGGAGGCGTTCGGAGTGTCAGCGTCCGGCTATTTGGTGAAACCGATTTACGAGAAAGCGCTTTTTGACGCAGTGGAGCGGGCGATGGAAAATCTCGCGGCAAGGCAGTGCCGCTATATTCTTTTGGAAACAGAAGATCATGTCCGCAAGATTGCGCTTGGCGACATTATCTATTGTGAGGCGCAGCGTAAAACGCAGTGCGTTTATCTGCAGGGCGGCGAGACTGTTTTGCTGCATATGACGATGGCAAAGCTGTGCGAAACGCTTTGCAGCTATCGGGAGTTTACAAAGATTGGTGTGTCCTATGTCGTCAATTTGGAGCATATCGAGCGGTTAGGCACACAGATGCTGTATTTGGATAACGGGACGGAAATTTATCTGCCGCGCGGCTCATACCGGTCTTTACGGGAAAAATATTTCGACTATTATTTTGAGGACGAATCATTTCATGCAATCCGTACCCTCTAAACTGCAATCCGTACCAAACTACTATCATTTTTTTACATTTTACAATATGATAAACAGACATGAAAAGCATGTCGGGGACGCTGCTATATTTCCCCCCTCACAGCGTTTCCGGCATGAATTCATGTCCGGACATGCGGCGTACGGAGCGAAAACGTTAAATAAAAGAAAAAGAATTTGGCAGGCAGCCCGCGAAGTACGCCAATGTTTGGAAATCAAAATACGCACGTAGGAGCGTGCATGACAGAAAGGAGTTCAAACTATGAAAAGAAAATCATTATGGAAGGTACTTGGAACAGGAATGCTTGCATTTAGCCTGATTGTTTCCCCGCTTGCAGCAACGGCGGCGCAGGCAGCGGAGGTGCCCGAGGGGCAGACCACAGAGCCGACTGAAACCGAAGAGGAGACTTTGGACGGACAGCAGGAAAACCGCGCGGGAGAAGGCGGCGATACGAACGTAACCCCTGCGGCGGAGGGCGACGGTACAGGGGATGGCGCTGCCGGCGGTACGGACGACGGTACAACTGAAGACTCGATGGTGAAAGAGGGCGGTGAGAAGAAAGACCTCGATCCGCTGCGCGACGAGGAAATTCCCGCAGTAGGGACGGAGGGAGATCCGAACTATAAGCCTGCAAAAGAAGCATATGCCGACGTGGAAATCCCCGTTTGGGGCTTTACCGAGGACGCGACCGTCTATTCGGTTGACGTGGAATGGGGGGCGATGACATTCCAGTACGAGAACAGCAGCTGGAATCCCGAGACGCACACGAAGAAAAATGGAGCAGGCTGGAAGGTTTACGACAGCCATGCAGACAAGGCGCTTGACGCAAAAGAGGACGCAATCAACGAGATTAAAGTTACAAATCATTCCAACGCGCCCGTGTGGGCAACACTTGCCTACGAAGCGAAGACGAATTACGAGGATACGACTGGAGAATTTGGCTTTACAACGGGAACGGAAGAGACAGATACAGATAAACTCACAGATGCCGCAGGAACGCTTCCTGCGTACCTTTCCCTTGAGACAGCGGACAATGGCACGGACGGCGCCGCAGGAACGGCGACTGTCGCAAAGGCGTATTTTATGCCGGTTGGTATAAAGGAAGAACAGAAAACAGGCGGCGCTATCCAAAAGTGGACAACAATCGGAACAATCACAGTCGGGATTAAGACAGAGCAACCGAAAGAGACAACCGAAGCGGCGCCATAGGCGGCAGCTTACAGCCGCTTTGCGGCGACGGTACGTACCGCAAAAGCGGCTGTTGTTAAAAAAGTAACAAATAAAGGAGGACAGCTAAGATGAAATGTAGCAATTTCAAACAGCGTATCCGCAAGGGTATCGCCGCCTTTATGGCAGGCGTCGCTGCGTGCAGCCTGTTCTTTCCATTCGATAGCGGCATGTCGTCTGTCAAGGCGGCGTCCCCGCTTGAAAGCGGCGAACTTTGGCTTGGCGATACAAAGGTTACGCCGGAGAACTGCGCTGACATTTTGGGCGACGGTACCGCATCCTATGACCCCGACACAATGACGCTGACTTTAAACGGTGTGCATATCGGACCGGACAATGCATACATCGCCGATAAAAACGGGAACGTTTGTGACTTAACACAGATTCAGACAGCAAGCGGGGTGTTTGCATGTTCTCTTTATGCGAAGAATACCGTATCAAATCTTGTCATTAACGGTTACAATACGTTTGAAGTGCCGCAGGTATCAAGACGGCTTAGAGCTATCAGCCCACCGGATGAATACAAGTGGAGAATCAGTGATCAGTTTAACGTTTATTATGGTATTGTCATTGATAATAAAGAGAATGAGGGAACAAATACCATTACGGGTACAGGAACCTTAAAGAGTACAGTGCCGGAGATGGATTTGGAAGTGCCTGCTTTTCCTGACGACCATCGACATTCGTTAGGAGCCTTATCGAGTATGCAAGGTGGAACGGCTTTGGCGTGGCGCACTGCACAGCGTTCAAACCTGTATATTGGAGAAGAGGGGAAAACGGAAGGTCCGACGTTAGAGCTTACATCGTCGATGGTGGCTTTGAATCTTTGGCAAAGTACTATAATGTATAGCGGTAAAATTGACGGTGCTGTGACCAGATGGGACGGTTATAATTCAAAGGGTGCCCCGTACAACTGTGTAATTGTTGCTAACGGCAGTACCGGTAGTCGTAACCATATGCTTGAGCTGGAGGGTGAAAGTTATATGCATACAAAAGTTCCCATTCCCGATGGGGTATCTTCAAGGGATGTAAGGGTGTCCCTTACATACAAGGGAACGATTGACGGTTCGGTCAAAAGTGAATGGTACAGAGAGGATAGCTATGCCAATGGCGGTCCCGAGGGACATTATGGTACGCGGGAACTCGGTGAAAAATTGGAACGTCAGGAATTGGGACTTGACCCGACTGAAGAAAGCTACGAAGATGTGACAATCGACGTACAGGGCTTTACGGAGGACATGACTGTTTACTCCGTTGACATGGAATGGGGGGCAATGACGTTCCAGTACGAAAATACGATATGGGACGCGACTGAGCACAAGTCCGTTGCGGGCGCAGGGTGGAAGGTGTATGACAGCGTTGCTGATAAGGCGCTTGATACGACGCAGGACGCAGTCAACCAAATCAAAGTTACCAACCACTCAAACGCCGACGTTTACGCAACGCTTGATTACGCGGCGGAAAAAACGGACGACAAGGACTATTCGGATACGACAGGCGACTTTGCCAAAAATGCGGAGGATACGGATACACAGTTTCGTCAAAAATCGCCGTATGCGCCAGCCTATCTGACGCTTGGGAATGCCGACAATGGAAACGGACCGTCGGAAGGAGTAGGCATGCCGACAACGGGTACGGTCTTCTTTATGCCGTTGGGCATTAAGGAGGAATACAAACCAAAGGATCAAATTGCCAAGTGGTCGCAGATTGGAACGATTACGGTCGGAATTAAGACGGAAAAGCCAGGACCATAAAACGGACCGTGTGCTTAAAACATACGCGGGAAGCTTTACGGCTTCCCGCAGTAACAGAAAGGAAGAGCCATGAGCAGACAGATTAAAATGGAAGGCGGCTTTGCATACCGCAATACGGGAACCATCAAAAACAGCTATGCTGCCGTAAAAATCGGTACGGCAGTGCGGTTTGGTAAAAATAAGAGCGAGAATGCAGGTTTTGTTTATGACAACAGCGGAGAACTTGACCACTGCTTTTCACGCAGCATTGTGCGCACGTGGAGGAAATGGAAGGACGGTCTGATTGCCGTTAACAAGGGCAGATTTCACTGGTGCTTTTTTGTCGTGGGCAATGATAGGAAATTGAAGAAATTCAGGGACAGGGATCATGGATTTGCCAAAAAGGATGTTGTGCCCGCATTTCTTGAGGACGCCTATCAGTGGGATTTTACCGTCTTTGAGCGCGAGCCTGCGGGAAAAATGGAGTTTTTGCAGGAGCAATGGCGCTGCGCACCGAACGGCTTAGAGCAGGCGTCAGTCAAAAAGCCGTTGGAAATCGCAAGCCGCAGGCAGCTTTTGGACTGGATTGAACGTGTCAACCGCGGGGAGCCTGAGGCGGCGCAGGGGAGTGTCCTTCTGACACAAGACCTTGACTTTCACGGAAAGGAAATCCCTTCGATTGGCTGCGACAGACAGCACCCCTTGTTGGGGACATTTGACGGCGGAGGGCATGAGATTAAGGGCTTTATTTTGAATGGAAAGGGCATGGCGGAAATCGGCTTTTTCGGCGTGCTCAAGGGAACGGTCCGCAATCTAACCATTGACTGCATCGTAAAAGGAAAAAACTGTCCGCTTACGGCGGCGTTTTGCGCAGTCAACGAGGGCGAAATCCACTGCTGCGAGGCGGTCTGCAGTATCCACGCAAACCGCTATGTCGGCGGATTTGTCGGGGAAAACAACGGCGTGATAGAACGCTGCTGCGTCAGCGGGAAAAGCCACGGACTGTTTCTGATTTGGCTGTTTCCATTTCTGCCGTATCTTGCGCTGTTGCTTTTGTTCCTGTGTTATCCGCCGCTGCCCCCGCAGGATTATGTGCCCGTGATGGCGGACGCGGCGATTATCCCCAATACCGACAACGACTTCGGGGAGCGCACGAACGACAATAAGGCAAGCTACGAGGTGCCAAAGGTGCTGCGGGTGGATACCGCAACGCTTACGGCGGAGAGTGAGCCCTACGTGATTAAGAACCCGAGCCGCGGGGCGAATTATGATTTTGTGGCGGTACTGTACATGACGGACAGCAGCAGGAAAGATGTGGAGATTTACCGCTCGGGGCGTATTCCTGTCGGGTTTCATATCGAGAATCTGACGCTTACGCCGCCTGAGGGGATTGTGCTTACCAAAGGGACGTATGAGGCGAAAATGGTCTTCTCGTTTTATAACCACGACACCGGCGAGAAGGGCATGGTGGACTCGGTTGTGCCGATTACGGTGGAGTTGAAATAAGGTTTGATTGTATAGAACAGGTTGGAGGTTTACATAAAATATGAAACGGAAAAATTGTGTCACCGATGCGAGGAGAAAAACAAAAATCGGAATTTTGACAAGTCTTGCCATCATTTTGTGTATCGCCCTTTCACTCGGATACGTCCGCTTTGCGCAGGGCTACCGCGTATTCCGCGCGCCCGCGCACGAGGAGACGGCGGCAGGAGGACTTCCCGAGGCAGGAGAGGGTTGGCAGGAGCTGCCCGTAAAAGAGGGATACACCATCGGACTCGAAACCGCTCCAGTGGTTTTGGGCGGCGGCTTGCAGGTAAATTTGGCGAATTATGCCGAAAACGCAGTGTGGATTTTGGCGCGCATATATCAGGAGGAGGAGCTGATTGGTCAAACTGGTATTCTGTATCAGGGCGAGTATGTTGCGCAGGTGCCGTGCGAAAAGGCAGTGTCCGCAGGCGATACCGTGCTGCTGCAGATTATCGCGTATGAGCCGGAAACATATCATAGTGAAGGCGTGGCGCGGATTTCGTGTCAGGTGCAGTAAAACGGGGGGACGGATTAGAAAGGAGACAGGTATATGTTAGGAGGTTCTTTTTGGATTGCAGTG
>CAMWNY010000100.1 GCA_947175775.1 uncultured Lachnospiraceae bacterium
TTCAGTTGTCAATCTTCGGTTAGAATCACATTCATTGAGATTCCGAGAAGTTATCCTCTTTTATATACGCCATATCCGTAGCAATTGATTTTACGGAAGAAGTTAAGTCGTAAATGGCGTCCTGCTTTTCCCGCAGTTCGCGCAGCTCGCTGTCGTGGGCATCGAGACGGTGTTCGTTCGATTTGCTTCGGCTGTCCGTTTCCTGAATGCGGACTGCCAGCTCTGTATAATTTTCATCCATGATAAAATTCTCCTCTCTAAGTCTGCTTTATCTGCCCGAGTGCTGCCTCAAGCAGAACGCGTATTTGTTCTTTGGTAATCATCTGTTTTTTGGAATTAAACATTCTGTCAATAAAGCAGATTACATATTCCCGCTTTTCGCTGCCGCACTGCGGGGTATCGAAAAGCACTTCGGCGGCGCGGACTGCCTTTTCGGTCCATTCGGCAATTTGTGCCAGCCGTGCAGCGGAAATTTTAGCTTTGATGTATGGAACAAGAAAGCCTGTAATTATGGCGCCCAGTATCGGGACGCACATCAGTACGATTTCAAATAACTTGTCATTCATATAATCATCATTCCTTTCTCTTCATCTGTCACTTGGAGCGGCAGACGCTAATAGTGTTTAGTTACCGGTATCCATGCGTTTAAACCATGCAGTGGCATCAAAATGATTGTCTTTGTCTCCCCACGCGGCGACGCTCATGGATTGGATGTTGTAGATGTTGTTGTTGGAAAGCCGGAAAAAACAGTCCCAAAGCTGATATACGGTCAAATCCCATATGTTTACAATGTTGAGGGACTGGCTTTTGTTCGCAACGGCAGACAGAATGTTTCCAAGCTCCAAGTTGTCATCTGATTTGACCTGCTTTGCCTTTTTGGCTCTTCCCATTTGCAGTTTATTCATAATTTCCAATGCTTTTTTGTTTTTTGCTTTGGAAATATCTGCCTCCTGCTTTTGGCGGATGCCGTTTCGAAGGCAGACTGCTTCACAAACCTGCGGATAATTCTCGCTTGTAATCATTCCTGTTACATCACTGCCTGTCTGTACCAAAAATGCCTTATGACTTTCAGAATAAGACACGTCTTCTTTCAGGAAGAAATTCAGAATTTCCCGGAGCATGTCCGTGGTGCGGGGGTCAGCAGTCAGCAGCTCAAAGAGATTGGTCTGTATTTGTTCCGCATTGGGAATCGCCTGTAAACCGATTGCGGATAAAACGCTTTTGCCGTCCATTTGTAAAACGGACAGATAGAATTGATACGTGTTATAACCGATTGCGGATATTTCACGCAGCTTTGGCGAAACAATACCGCCGATTCCCGAAAGCTGCACGGGAGCTGGCGACAGCAAATCAAAATAGCTTAAGTTCAAGGTATCACCTCCTTTTTACATACCTGTTATTCACAATAAGAAAAACGGGATGAATAACGGGAATGCCTTGAAAAATAAGGTGTTTCGTGCATTCCAAAAAAGTCTAGCGGCAAAAAAGAGGCGGAGCTTAAATTAAAAGCTCCACCTCGTATGCTTTAAGCCAGTAGTTGACCTGAAGCAGATATGCCAAAAGCTGCGGTCCTGCCATGAGCTGACCGTAGAACGGTCTGCCATAGTCGGACGGACGCTGGATGAATTCAAGTGTTTTGTCAATGCTTATCAGCTCCCGCAGCGGGGAACGGGTGTCGGAAAGCACCTCTATAATTGCCGTGCGCAGGAGATTTTCGTATGCGGGATCATAAGTCTTGGGGTACGGGCTTTTTTTGCGGTACAGCACTTCGCTGGGAAGCAGTCCGTCCGCGGCGGCGCGAAGAAGCCCTTTTACAACGCCGTCTTTACACTTCATATCCCAAGGCACATTCCAAACATATTCCACAATGCGGTGGTCTGCAAAGGGCACGCGTGCTTCCAGTCCCGTGTGCATGCTTGTGCGGTCCATTCGGTCAAGAAGCGTCTGCATAAACCACTTGAGGTTCAAATAGGAAATTTCCCTTCTGCGGCGTTCGGTATCGGACTCGCCCTCTAACAGAGGGGTTTCGGAAACGGTTTTCCGATAGGCGGCATGGGCGTATTCTTCAAGCGGGAGCAGGCTGCACACGCTGTCTTTTAAGAGCATTGTGCGCGGTGCAAAATCCATTGACCACGGGAAGCAGTCCGCGTCAAAACACTCCTTTTTGTGGAACCACGGATATCCGCCGAAGATTTCGTCGGCACATTCGCCTGTCAGCGTCACTTTATGGTTCTTTGCGACTCTTTTGCAGAAATACAGCATGGATGCCTCTACGTCTGCCATGCAAGGCAAATCTCTTGCATCGACGGCTTCAAAAAGATAATCAAAAAGCTCCGCGTTTGAGCATTCGAGATATTGATGGTTGGTACGGCAGTGCGCAATCATTTTGTCAACCCACGGTTTATCCTGTGAAGGCTGAAAGGCGTTTGCACGGAAATTTTTGTCGTTGTCTTTAAAGTCAAAGGAATAGG
Organism: uncultured Lachnospiraceae bacterium; assembly: GCA_947175775.1. Taxonomy (GTDB): domain Bacteria; phylum Bacillota; class Clostridia; order Lachnospirales; family Lachnospiraceae; genus COE1. The sequence continues at coordinate 2,472 of CAMWNY010000100.1, forward strand.
TGTCGAGCCGCTTACCCTGCTTTTGCAGCTCGGCTGCGCATACTGCCGTCACAAGACTGCTGTCCACACCGCCGGACAAAAAAGTGCATATCGGAACGTCGGAGAGCATCTGCATCCGGATGGCGTCTGTCACCAAATCGCGGGTGCGCTCAACCGTTTGCGCCCATGTGTCGGTATGCGGGCGGCTTTCCAGCTTCCAGTACGGATACACGTTAAAATCAGAACCGTAGTATTCTAAAAAATGCCCCGGCAGCAGTTCCGCTATATCTTTAAAAACACCCTTTCCATAGGTCTTTGCAGGGCCAAGACCGAATACCTCACACAAGCCGTCACGGTCAATTTGCGCCTTAAAGTCAGGGAAGCAGAGAATGCCCTTTAGCTCGGAGGAGAAGATAAACGTGTTTCTAAAATGGGTGAAAAACAGAGGCTTCACCCCAAGCCTGTCACGATACAGATAGAGTCTTCTGTCTGTTTCGTCCCATATGGCAAACGCAAAAATGCCGTTTAATTTTTTCACATAGTCGGTGCCGTGCGAAAGCCAGCCCATAAGGATAACTTCCGTGTCGCAGGATGTTTCAAGCACGATGCCTTCCTGTTCAAGTTCTTTTCGCAGCGTGGGCATGTTGTAGATTTCACCATTGTAGACAATGGTGGCGCGTTTGTTTTCAAGCTGGCGGGTCATCGGCTGGTTTCCCAAACTCAAGTCCAGTATGGACAGGCGGGTGTGGGCAAGCCCGCAGTTTCGTTCCAGGAAAAGTCCGTCGTTGTCAGGACCTCTGTGTTTCTGTTTTCTGTTCATTTTCTGAAGTATTCCGTACCACCTTGCGGATTCCTCGCGAAAGTTTACGTTAAAACTGCAAAAGCCTGCTATTCCACACATAGTCAGATGTCCTTTCCATTTTGATAATCCATTAGGATTGGCTGGTATTGTTTATGCTCCAAAGCCATTTCAAGCGTGGGGATCAGAAGCTGCGTGTGCGCTACTAGCGAATTTGGCTTTTTTTCGTAATTATCCTGCCCGAACGGGACAAAATAGATATTTTTGCTGTTGCACAAAACGCCGATGTTTTTCAGATTCATTCCAAGCCCGTCGTTGGTGGAAATAGAGATGACGAGCGGTTTGTTGTTGCGCATATGTGCTTTTGCAGCCATAAGAACGGGTGTGTCGGTAATGCCGTTTGCAAGCTTTGCGGCGGTATTTCCCGTACATGGGAGAATGGCAAGCACATCAAGATAACCTTTGGGACCGATGGGTTCTGCGCCCTCGATTGAGGTAATCGGTTCGCGTCCCGTGATTTCTTTTATTTTTATGACATATGTGTCAGGTTTTCCGAAACGGCTCTGAATGCTCTGTGAGGCGTTTGAGAGTATGGGATATACGTCGGCGCCTGCCGCGGCAAGTTTTTCAAGCTCCGCGAACATTTTCTCAAAAGTACAGAAGGAGCCGGTCAGTGCGACACCGACTTTTTTTCCTTTTAAATCCATATAAATCCTCTCCATTCCGTGTTGCTTTTTTAATAGGAAATTTCTTATTCCTTTTGATTGTTTATGTGTCGTATGACATATTCTGACAGCTGTTTTGCGCAGCTTTTTCCGGCATATTTTCCGGGAAGTCCGGGGCAGTAGCATAAGTTTATGCCAAGCTGCTTCGCCGCTTCATAATCAGCGCCCGCACGGTTTGAAGCAATGTCAATGATGAGACAGTCCTTGGAGGTATGTTCAAGACATCCGCGGTTTAAAACACATGCGGGAATGGTGTTGAAAAGATATTCGTAGCGGTAAATGCCCTGCGCTAATTTGGAGAGCGGCAGCGTGTGAAAGCCAAGTGATGCCGCGAGCGCAAGCTCCGTATCTTTTTGTGAGCAGACCGTGACGCAGGCGCACATACCTTTTAGGCGGTCAGCAATGATTTTGCCGCAGCGCCCGAATCCCAGCACAAGAGAATTGCTGTCGTGGAGCACGGTGCTTTTGCGCAGAAGCGCTTCAAGGATTGCGCCCTCTGCGGTTGATACGGCGTTTAAGATGCTTAAAGGTTCGTCGTGCATAAAGTCGTGACAGCATATTTCCCGTTCCTCACAGATTGCGCGGAAGCTTTCGGGGATAATGCCCGCAAAAATGGTTTGCTGTCTGCGGATACAGCGCTGAAATTCCGCCACGGTAATTTCGGAATCGGCATCTGCCTTTTCGCAGTAGATATGCTCTCCTTTGGAAAAGGGAATTCCGCACACGATAATGGAGGAGGAGCCGATACATTCGCGCAGGCTGACGGTATCGCGGATTTTTGATTTTAAATGCCGGCTGCAGGGAACATCTGCCGTATTACAGCACACGACGCGCCAGCCTTTTTTTGCGAAATAGGGCGCCATATAGGCAGTCCGGCTGTCTCCGCCTACAATTGCTATATCATATTTTGTCATGGGATCCATTTCCTCCAATCGGCGAATGCTTTCGCTGTTGAAACTATATTGTAAAGTATGATAGAATAGAAAAAATGTGCGTGATTTTGAAAGGATGGGATACTAATGAGAATGACAACGCTATGCTACATCGAGCAGGACGGAAAGTACCTGATGCTGCACCGCATCAAAAAGAAGAACGACATCAGCCATGACAAGTGGATTGGCGTAGGCGGACACGGGGAATACGGTGAAAGCCCGGAGGAGTGCCTTTTACGTGAAGTTCGGGAGGAAACCGGACTGCTGTTGACTTCTTATCGGTTCCGGGGGTTAATCACGTTTGTGAGCAATCAGTGTGAGCCGGAAATGATGTGTCTTTTTACGGCGGACGGTTTTGAGGGTGAACTGACGGATTTGTGCAACGAAGGAGAGCTGGAGTGGGTGGAGAAGGAAACGGTGCCCTCTCTTCCGACATGGGAGGGGGACAGTCTGTTTTTGGACCTTCTGCTTGCGGATGAGAAGCGCTTTTTTACGATTAAGTGCGTTTATGAGGATGACCGGCTGATCGAAAACAAAATTGCATTTTATTAAGGATTGCGCCGTGAAAGACGGCATGTTACAATAAACTTAGAAACCAATGGATATGCGGATATGCCGGTATGGCCCGCCGCTCGCGAGAAGGAAACGGAGGTACTATATATGTTTCAATTAGGAAGAAAACAGACACTTATAGTAGTGAAAGAGCTGGATTTTGGAATCTACCTTGCTGAGCAGTCTGACGCTGGCATGGACGACAGGGTTCTGCTTCCGAAAAAGCAGGTTCCGTCAGACTGTAAAATCGGAGATCAGCTGGAGGTCTTTTTGTATAAGGATTCAAAAGACCGGATTATTGCAACGACCAACACGCCTAAAATTATGATTGGCGAGGTTGGGAGACTGCGTGTTTCACAAATTACGGAAATCGGTGCATTTCTTGACTGGGGGCTTGAAAAGGATATATTGCTCCCCTATAAAGAACAGACCGGTAAATTCAATGAGGGGGATGAAATTCTTGTCACGATTTATGTCGATAAGAGCAGCCGCCTTGCGGCGACGATGAATGTATACAAAGCGCTTCGGACAGACAGCAGCTATCAGAAGGACGATATGGTCACGGGTACAGTCTATCAGATTAACGAACAGGTCGGGGCGTATGTTGCAGTGGATGATTGCTTCTCTGCGCTTATCCCAAACAGAGAGCTTTTCGGGGATATTCAGGTAGGCGCTGCGGTTAGGGCAAGAGTCGCGGAGGTTAAGGCGGACGGAAAGCTTGATTTGAGCGTGCGTGAAAAAGCGTATCTTCAAATGGAGAAGGATGCCCGTAAGATTATTGAAATTATGGAACGGTTTGACGGGGTACTCCCGTTTACGGATAAGGCATCTCCGGATTTGATTAAAAAGGAGACAGGCATGAGCAAAAACGAGTTTAAGCGTGCCGTGGGAAAGCTTTTGAAAAACGGGGAAATCCAAATTAAACCGGACTGTATCGTGTTTAAAAAATAATATAATGATATGTCAAAATACCCCGCAGCAAGCTGCGGGGTATTTTGACTTTACGGACAGACAAAGATTAAATGCTGATGTCAATGTTTGCACCAAGATCCGGATTGACAGAGCGCTCCATAGCTGCAGAGTCTAAAAGTTCGGTCATGGAAGCACCCATTGTTTCTGCCATGTCAAGCGATTTGGAGAGCATTGCCGTGCCGACATCGCTTAAAAGATTTGTCTGTGCGATATTCATAGAAAGTCCTGCTATGTCCATAACAGCATCCTCCTTTTGGGGAAATGTCCCTATTTACTATTTCGGCTTGACGCTGTAAAATATTATAGCAAATGACAAAAGTATTTGTAACAGTTCAGCCGTTGGATTTCTGTTACGGGCATCAAACCATGCAAAACCACTTCGTGGCGGCTTGATGCATCTTTGCCGCTGCACTGTTTCACGGACGTTGCAGTAAATGCAAAATCCCGGGCTGAATTGTTATAAGTATTTCACAAATTGATTTTGTATATCTTGCATAAACGAATGAAAAATGCCGTCTGATGAGAAAATAAGAAAAATATTAGTTACTGGCTAAGACATCCACCAAAGTAGTGGAAATCATGCGCCAAAAGGCTCGCCTTTTAGCATTTTGTGTGCAAAATCTGTTATAATTCACACCTCAATCGCTTGTATGACGATAAAAACTGGCGTGGGTGTGAATTATAACAAATATTATAAAATGCATAAAAAAATTGCTATTTGCTATAGATTTATTTGTATAAATATATTAAAATGAAAACAGATTGCAGAGAAACAGCTTAAATACTTTGACCGATTTTTGTTAATATTGTATAAGCTGTCATGACGATGTTCGTCATGCACTTTGATTAAAATAAGGAGTGTGACACATGATTTCAAATCAGATTATGCAAAATACCATTGAAGGAATCAAAGCGATAGCGAGGGTAGAGCTTTTTGTGGCAGATATTGACGGAAAGCTTGTTGCTTCGACGAAAACCATAGGCAATACATTTGAACATTCCGTGCTCGAATTTGTGAAATCGGCAGCAGACAGTCAGGAGCTGCAGGGTTGTCAGTTTTTTAAGATTTATGACGACCAGCAGCTTGAATATATTCTGATTGCAAGCGATGCGGGAGAAAACGCATATATGGTAGGAAAGATGGCAGCATTTCAGCTGCAAAATCTTATGGTTGCCTATAAGGAACGCTTTGATAAGGATAACTTTATCAAAAACCTGCTCCTCGATAATCTGCTGCTGGTAGATATTTACAGTCGGTCGAAAAAGCTTCACATACAAACGGATGTCAAGCGTGCCGTACTGATTGTGGAGTCGCCAAACGGCAAAGACGCCAATATTTTGGAACGGGTGCGCGAGGGCTTCGGGCAAAACGGCAGGGATTTTGTCACGGCGGTTGATGAGAACAACGTGATTGTGGTTAAGGAAGTGTCGGATACGGAGACAAACCGCGATATTGACAAGTATGCGCGTGCTATAGAGGAATGCCTTGTAAAGGAGGGCATTAAGGACGTGCATATTTCTTACGGCACAAACGTGAAGGAAATCAAGGAGGTAAGCCGTTCGTACAAGGAAGCGAAGATGGCGCTTGACGTCGGCAAAATTTTCTTTGCGGAGCGGGATATTAT